>JAYTYG010000242.1:0-4955 GCA_043742585.1 Spartobacteria bacterium | reverse complement strand
CTCGGGATTTACAGGCGTGGCAGCGTGCGCAGGCGTTGCAGGCGTTGGCATTGCGGGTTCTTTAGTGGCCGCGCTGGCACCTTTACTGGCGAGGATGAGGGTGGATTCTGCGGCGTGCCAGCGGTAGCCGAAGCTGAAGGGAAGGGCCGGCGCATGGCTCTTGTGATAGAGCTCGGAAAGCAGTGGCTGATTATATTCTTTAAAGAGCGCGATTGGGCCGGGATATGCCCCGAAGAGCCGCACGTTCCATTGCGCGGGTTCGTAGAATTTGATCGGCACGCCCGACTCGTCCTGGACGATTGTTTTACTATGGGTCAGTAGGAAATTCCGCACAGTCGTGAAGTTGCTGCCGTGCATGAGGTAAGAGGCGGCTTTGAGAAAGCTGCGGCCTTCGCCCAATGAGTTGCACCATTTCAGGAAACCGCTTTTGCTGGCCGGGCCGTCGGAGAGGTCGCTGGAGAAATAGTAAAGGATTTGTGGGCTGTGCGCACCAGGCGCAGTGAAAGTGATTTTGACGCCGCTGGTGGCCGACTTGCCGTCGACCAATGTGCCCTCGTTGTCGAGTCCGACCAGACGCGCGTCATCGATGTGGCAACCTGCCCGCGCCAAAAACACGTAGATGACTGGTAGCGTGCCGCTGAGCTTGGTTTGCTCAAGGTCGACCTTCATTTTTTTGGTGATGAAGAAGCTGAAGCTCAACACCGAATCCAGCGATTGCCGAAGCATCTGCAGGGAGGGCGCAAGCGATTCCTTGGAGACTTTCTCCACCGCAGGCAGCGTGCCGACAGGTTCGATTCCGCACAGCACATAAGTCCCCGCATTTGGGAAGAAGGCGTGGGCGTAAAGGAAGTCAGGGCCGCTGAACATGTAAAAGAGCGGGCTGCGATCTTCGGGCACGTCATTAAGGAAACTGCCTGCCCAGGTGCCGATCTCGTTCAATTGGCGCTGTTCGATTTTCTTCCAGGCCACATCGAACGAGGCAGCGTGGTCGGTCCAGGCTTTGGATTTGGCAACGGCGGCCAGCGTGGAGTCAGTGACGGGCAGGCCGGCCAGGAAGCGGGCTTGATCGTTCGGGGGTGCCGAGTCGTCGGCAAAGACGTGGGCAGCAAATAGGCAGAGCGCGGGGAAGAAGAGTGTCCGTACAAGCATTCGCGCAATGAACACGCTTTATCGGCGGGTGGCGAGCATCAGTGCGCCGCGATCGACTTGCCAATGATAGCCAAAGGCAAAGCCCAAGGGCGCTGGTCTGGCCGATTGATAGGCCGCACTGAGATCAGGCTGATGATATTTCGCAAAGAGCTCGATCGGCGCGGTGTAGTTTCCAAAATATCGGATCGTCCAGCGTGGATCGAAATCGCGGAGCGGCACGCCTGAATCGTCCTGGACAATCAACTGGCTGTGATCGAGCAGAAAGCGGCGCGTTTCTGAAAAGGAATCGGTGTGTAAAAGATAGGAGTCGGATTTGAGGAGGCTCACCGCTGGGCCTTGTGTCGCGCACCAGCGTAAAAATCCCGACGCGCCGCCGTTGGCGAGATTGGTTTTGAAATAGTATAGCGTTTGAGCCGCTCCCGAGTTTCCGATGAAGTTGATTTGTACTCCGGGCGCTGGTTGGTTGATGAGTTTGACGTCCTCAATGGTGGCTCCGAGTCGGGCCAGAAAAACATAGAGGATGGGCAGGGTGCCGCCCAGGGAGTGGCCCTGGAGATCGGTCCGCATCTCTTTGGTGATGAAATAATGGAAAGTCAGCATGGTGCGCATGCCGCGGCGGAGATCCGAGAGCGCGCTGGGGAGGGCCTCGGCGCTGATGCGCGTGACGTCGGGCAGGTTGCCCACCGGTTCTGTCCCGCAGAGGATATAGGTCGAGGCCCGGGGCATGAAGCTGTAGGCGTAAAGCGCGTCGGGGCCGCTAAAGAAATACTGGAGCGTGCCGCCGGAGCGTTCGCCCAGATTGGTCCGCGCCCAGCGGCGGACCTGGCCCAGGGAGGCACTTTTCTGAGTCCACGCCTGGTTGAGTGCGCTGGCGTGTTGGGCGAAGGCGCTCTGCCTAGTCAACGGCTCCAGCGCGGAATCGTGGACGGGTAGCCCTGCTAAAAAGCGGGCTTGTTCGTTGGGGGATTGCGCTGAGGCCGGGTGGGCGCAAACCCAGAGGAGGCTGAGGACGAGAAGGATGAGGGCTTTCATGAGCGGGAGCGCTTTGCCCTCCCGTCATATTATCGTGAGCGCTCGGCTTCTTGCGTGGGTGAGAAGAAATAAATAATCAAACCCAGGAGCATCGTGCCGAGACCGACCAGGGATTCTTTGGGGTTGGATTGCGCAATCTGCCAGAGCATCCAGGAGCTGACCGCCAGGAAGATGAGGGGGGTGACGGGGTAGCCCCAGGTCTTATACGGACGCGGTAGCGTCGGCTGGGTAAACCGCAAAATAATCACCCCGAGCACGGCGAGGAAGGAGCAGAATTGCAGGCTGAATTGCACGTAAATCAGGATCTGATTGAACGAGGCGGTGGCTAGCAGCAGGCTCACGATCAGGCTTTGGCCCACGATGGCGATAACCGGGATGCCGCTGGCGGTTTTGCGGGCGAAAATGCTCAGGGCCCGGCAGTCTTCGCCCATTGTCATGGTGACGCGCGGACCGACCCAGGTCATCGCGCTGATGGAGGAAATCAGGCCCACACAAATCAAGCCGGCCATGATTTTTCCGCCGGTGGGGCCGAAGATGTGTGCGGCGGCGATTTGTCCGACTTCGAGGTTGTTCGTGAGTTCGGAGATGGGCGCGACTCGAAGGAAGATGGCGTTGAGGGCGAGATATAGGCCGATGACGAGCAGCGTGCCGATGCCCACCGAGCGCGGGACGTTGCGGGCGGGATTCTCGATTTCGCCGACGATGTAAGTCGATGCGTTCCAGCCCGAGTAGGAATACATCACGTAAAAGAGGCTGACGGCGAAGGGGGCGCTGGTGAGCAGCGGGACGTCGCTCGTCTGAAAGAGAAATGAAATGGGCTGGGTCTGGCCTGCGCTGATCCCGGCGGCAATCAGGCCCAGGATTAAAAGCAGTTTGAAGGAGGTGGCCGCGTTTTGAAAGATGCTGCTGAAGCCGCCTCCGCGCAGATGGATGGCTGTGACCATGCCGACCACCAGGAGCGACGGGCCGAGCGGGGCGATGCCCGGGAACATGGAGCCGAAGTATTTGCCGAAGGCCATGGCGGCCAGGGCCACCGGAGCCGCAAATCCCACAGAGGCCGAGAGCCAGCCCGCTAAAAAACCCACCGCAGGATGATAGACTTTGGAGAGGTAATGGTATTCGCCGCCAGAACGTGGAAATGCCGCCGCCAATTCACCGTAGGCCACTGCCCCGCAAAACGCGCAGACTCCGCCTAAAAGCCACAGGCAGAGGATGGCAAAGCCCGAGGGCAACGCGCCTACTTGGAATCCGAGGCTGGTGAAAACGCCGGTGCCGACCATGTTGGCCACGACTAGGCAGGTGGCGGTGAGGAGGCTGATGGAGCGTTTATCGGGAGGGCGTGGCATCGGGGATGCGGAGTAAGGGGTGGAATGTGAAGTGCAGGGAGAAGTAAAGCAGCTGCAGCTGCATTTTCCGCACTACTTCTGCATTTTGTTGGCGTCGGCGGCAATGCCGGTGCCTGCTCGGGGCTTGGCTCCGTGGCGTCAACTTTGGAAGGAGGCGAGTGTGATGGTCGATGAGGATCAAGAGGCTCAAGTCGGAGATCAGCGCGCAGTCTCTGATTCGATGTTTTTTTCATCACAGAGAAATCAAAGAGCACAGAGGGGGACATGGCGAATGATCCCATTGCCGAGGTTAGGCGCGCGATCACGTTGACGGGAGTCTGGCGCGCGGCAATCCGGCCCGCGAACGTTGAGCAGCCCGTGGCCCTGCTGGATGTCGGCGGGCGAGTGGATCGGCGGTAAGATATTTCGTGTGGTGTCACCCTGCCGCTGTCAAACCGCTTCCAGGAGTCTGTCGGACTTACGAATCAGCGCGCTAAAAACCTCCAATTTCAGCCATTTAGGCCTTCTGGAATCAAAATCCCGCGTGCTCGTCGAAATAAAATTCGGATAGCGAAATCTCGTGCGGTTACGAACGCCAAGTCCGACAGACTCCTGGTTCATTGGTTGGATGGTGCCTTTGGCGTAAGGAGGAAAGCCGTGGTTTTGGTTTTAATCGACTGTTACTGCACGCTTGCGTCGCATCCCCTTCAACCTCTTACTTTGCCACTCGTTTTTACACACCTGCGAATGTCGCCCCCCCGCCAAAGCTCAGTCGAATTCCCAAGACTCCACTGCCTCCTTCCATGAAAGCCGTTGAAATCGAAGAGGCTGTCTCGACTCTCGCAGAAGCGCCATTCGACGCGGAGACCTTCTCTTATGCGTTTCTGGAAGCGTTTGGAAACAAAGAGACGACGCTCAAGAAGCTCAAGAGCGGCGCTTCAAATCAGTCCGATTTGCCCGGCGCGGTTCTCCAGCGAAACAATATCCATCTTAAAGTTTGTGCGGCAGACCAGGTCGCCGCGACGCTGGTTGCTTTACGTGAAAGCCCGAAGACCGCTTCCCAAAAGGCCAAGTTCATTCTCGCCACCGATGGCATCAGTTTCGAGGCGGAAAACCTCAGCGACGGTGAGACCGTCGCCTGTGCGTATGCCAACTTCTCCGATCACTTTGGGTTTTTTCTCGCGCTCGCGGGCATTACTACGGTCAAGCAGATCCGGGAAAATGCCTTCGACATCAAGGCCACCAGCCGCCTGAACCGGCTTTATATCGAGCTGCTCAAGGTCAACCCGGATTGGGACTCGGCGGCTCGCCGCACGGATCTCAACCACTTCATGGCCCGGCTGATCTTCTGCTTTTTCGCCGAGGACACCGCCATCTTTGGGGAGAAAGCGCGCTTCACGCCTACCATCGAGCAGATGAGCGAACGGGATTCCTCGAATACTCACGAGG
>JAYTYG010000241.1:0-8036 GCA_043742585.1 Spartobacteria bacterium | reverse complement strand
ATGTTCGACAACTGCTGGTAAAATACTGCTGCTACGACAAGCGCAAACGTCCGAATTTCAATACCCAGTGGGCTTCCGCAGCTTAAGTTGACGCGTATGGCCGGCGGGGCTGGAAGCGCGGGTCAATGGGCAGGCCGCTCCGGTGAACAAGGATGGCAACGCTCTGGTGTATCTGGCGGGCGAGGCCGGGGAGGTGACGGTGGAGCTGGCAGTGCCCAAGATCGCCGCTGTGGTCAAGCCGTTGGCGCCGATCCAGGCCAGTCAGTGGAAGGCTCAAGCCCAACTGCTGGTGCGGTTTTCTGAGAGCCGCCTGGTTTATAGCAGCCGTGTTTTCGCCCGCGCCACGGACGGCTCGGGCGTGGAGATGAACTTGGATTTGCCTGCCAATGCGAGCGCCGTCGCTGTCTCCGGTGAGGATGTGGCGGACTGGAGTCAAAGCCCGGGCGCGGACGGTCGGCGCCAGCTTTCAGTGCGGTGGAAGACTCGGGATGTGCTCGATCGCGAGCTGGCGATCGGCTATGTCACGCCGCAATCGCCTTTGGCCGATCAGTGGGCTTTGCAGGCGCCCACTGTGCCGGGCGATAAAGAGGCGCGGCATCTGTATGCCATCTTGCCAGCCGACGGCCTGGAGTTGACGGCAGAAGGATTGCGGGCCGCTGTGGAATCCCGACGGTTGCCGGACTGGATGCGCCAGGAGATCGGCGGCGCGCCCTTCGTCACGGCGGAGGCGGGGGCCGGGTTTGTGGTGGGAACTCATTGGTTGCCGGTGATAGCGACGGCCGAGGCCTTGGTGAGTGCGGTGAAAGCTGAGCTGCGTCTGGTGGCGGACGGCGCGACGCAGACCACGATTACCTATACTATTAAGCATGAGTCGCCGCTGGCCTGGCAGTTGGAGTTGCCCGATAAGGTCGAGCTGTTGTCCTGCACGGTCGGGGGCCGGCCGGCGCATCCCATTCAGCGGGCCAAGGGCGGGATCGAGTTGGCGATCCCACAGGGCGATGACGCCACGCATCGGCTGACGACGGTGAGTCTGGTGTATACAGCTAAATCGTCGGCGCTGGATCCTGTGTCGGGTAAGGTGACCCTGGAATTGCCGCGCACGCCGCTCTTTATCGAGCATCTGGATTGGTCGATCTCGATTCCCGTAGGGTTCGAGGTGAGTGACGTGGACGGCAATCTATCGATGAAAAAGCTGGCTGCGACTGGGCCGGCGGACGCGGCGGCTGGGTCGAGGGATCCCGGGGCCGTGGTGTTGTTTAAGGATTTCTGTCGGGCGGAACGGCCCAGCGTGGCGCTCTTCTATCAACGGCGCGGGTTGGATAACTAACAAATCGGATTATTCTAGAAATATATATATTATGACTGTCAAACGTCTCTTTGCCATCTGCTTCATTGTCTTCTGTACTAGCATCGCCTGGTTTTTGCTCGGGGGCGCGCTGAGTATGCGGTCGGATCAAACCGATGGCCGACTCGGAGCTGAGGTGCTGAAAAACCGGGGGCCGGTGCTAGTGCAGCAGCCTCCGGAGATCTTCTACGAATCGTTGACGAGCGCCAATCAGCGGCGGGCGATTGTGCCGGAGGCCACGCAGATCCAGGTGCAACTGCGGTCGGCGCCGAGCGCGAAAGGGTTGCTGCATTACCGGACATATTCGATGGATTTCAAGGCGGAGTACAGGGTGAAGAATCCGACGCCTATCGCGCAGACAATCTATACGGCGTTTAAGTTTCCCACGGAGGAGGCGCGCTATGATCATTTCTCGTTGGCGTTCGGGGATAAGCTGACAGATAAGAGCCCGGACAAGGGTGAAATCATGGAGTCTGTGGTGGTGCCTGCGGGCGGGGAGGTGACGCTGAAGGTGAGTTATGCAGCAGCGGGATCTAACTCGTGGACTTATGCTTTGCAGAATCTAAAGCAGGTCAAAAATCTAAATCTTTTGATGGATACCAATTTCAAGGACATCAATATACCGGCCGGGGCGGCGTCGGATAACAAGCCGCGGATCGCCACGGAGACAGGGCTGCGGCTGGAGTGGGCGTATGAGGGGTTGATCGGGGCCAATGCGATAGCGATGGATATGCCGGCGGTGACGAACCCGGGTTATGTGGCGGGGCGGATGACGTTTTTTGCACCTGTCTCGTTGCTGTTCTTCTTTGCGGTGCTGGTGATTGTGAGTCTGCGGGATGGGGTGAATCTGCATCCGATGAATTATTTCTTCCTGGCAGCGGGCTGTTTTGCCTTTCAGTTGTTGTTTGCCTATCTGGTGGATCTGATGCCGATCAATGTCGCGTTTTTGATCTCGGCAGGTGTCTCGTTATTATTGGTGAATGGTTATTTGTGGCGGGCGGCGAGTGCGAAATTTGCGACGATATCCACGGTGGCGCAGTTTGCCTATATGGTGCTGTTTAGTTGTAGTTTCTTCGTGGAGGGGCTGACGGGCATCACTATCACGGTCGGTGCGGTGATTACGCTGGGGCTGTTGATGGCGTTCACGGCGCGGGTGAAATGGGAGGAGGCGTTCGCTGCGCGCGTGCAACCGCCGCCCTTGCCCAAGGTGGTCGCTTGAATGCAGTCTGCGCGGATATGAAACCGCGCGTGCTTGTGGTGGAAGATGAGCCTTCGATCCTCGATAATATTCTGTATTCGCTCGAGACCGATGGGTTCGATCCCACGGGCTGCGCCACGGTGGGGGCCGCGCGCCTGGCTCTGCTGCGGGGACCGTGGGCGTTGATGGTCCTGGATGTGGGCTTGCCGGATAGCTCGGGCTTCGAGTTCTGCAAGGAGCTGCGGCGCACGTCGAATCTCCCGATCATCTTTCTCACGGCCCGGGCCGGGGAGGTGGATCGCGTGGTGGGGCTGGAGATCGGGGGCGATGACTATATGGTAAAACCGTTTAGTCCCAGGGAGCTCACCGCGCGGGTGAAGGCGGTGTTGCGCCGGTTCCAGCCCGCGCCCGCAGCGGTGGGGGCTGCGGGGCTGGCGGTGGGGGCGGCGCCTGAGGAGGCGCTGGCGGTGGGTTTGTTTGAGATCGATGCGGAGCGCTCGCAGATTCGTATCAACGGACAGCGGTTGGTGTTGTCCAGCACTGAGTTCAGGCTGCTGCGGGCGCTGTGTCAGAAGGTGGGCCGGGTTTATTCCCGGGCGCAGCTCATGGAGATCGCCTGGGAGGATCCCGGCGCGGCGTTGGAGCGCACGGTGGATGCGCATGTTAAAAGTCTGCGGGCCAAGCTCAAGGCGGCTTGTCCGGAGTTGGATCCGATCGAGACGCACCGCGGGTTTGGCTATTCAATGAGGGAAAATTTGTGAGCACGACGTCGCGGATTTTGCTGGGGTTTTTGCTGTTCCTGGCGGCTGGCCTTTATCTCTTCCAGCAGACGCTCGCGGTGCGGGTGGAGCGGGAGTATACGGAGGCCACTGAGGAGGCGATGGTGGATATGGCGCAGGTGGCGGCGGCGTTGTTCGAACAGCATGCGGATGCTTCCGGGGCGCTGGATTTGGCGATGATCCGCAGGGCGTGGAGCGCGGCTCATGCCCGGTCGTTTAGCGCCAGAATCTATGGGGTCACTAAGACGACGCTGGATCTAAATGCTTATGTGACTGATCGCGCGGGGAAGGTGATTTTCGATTCCGATAACGGCCGACGCGAGGGCCAGGATTTTAGTGTGAAGCGCGATGTGTGGTTTACGCTGGCCGGGAAATATGGGGCCCGGGCTTCGCTGGATGATCCGAAGGATAAACAGACATCGGTGATGTATGTGGCAGCACCGATCCGGCAGGGTACAGATATCCTGGGCGTGGTGAGTATCTATAAACCAGTGAGTAGTTTATTTAGATTCCGCGATGAAACCCGGCTCTGGATTCGATCGGCGAGTTTGATTTTTTTCTGTGCGGTGACTATCGGCGCTTATTTGGTGGTGACTTTGTTTTCACGCCCCATCCGCGGGTTGACGAGTTATGCGCTGGCTGTGGCGCGCGGGGAACGGGTGTTGCCGCCGATGCGCGGATCGCCCGAGACGCTGATGTTGGGGCAGGCGTTTGAGCAGATGCGGGATGCGTTGGAGGATCGCGCGTATGTGACAAATTACGTGCAGGCGCTAACGCATGAAATGAAGAGTCCGGTGGCTGCGATCCGGGGCGCGGCTGAGTTGTTACATGAGGCGATGCCGGAGGGTCGGCGCCTGAATTTTCTGGGGAACATCGAGGCGGAGTCGCGTCGTTTGCAGAACATCATCGACCGGTTGCTGGCGCTGTCGGCGCTGGAGAGTCGGAAGGCGCTGGAGGATCCGGCGTCGATCGCGTTGGCGGAGTTATTGGCGACGGTGTGCGATCAGCTTCGGCCGGCGGCGGAGAGCCGGGGTTTAGGTCTGGAGCTGGATTGCGCGGTGAGGCCGCAGGTTGTGGGGGAGTGGTTCATGTTGGAGAACGCGTTAAATAATATCCTTCAAAACGCGATAGATTTCTCGCCGGAGAACGGGAGGATTACGATACGTGTGTCGCAGCATGACATGCTGGTTGACGTGGTGATCGAGGATGGGGGGCCGGGGATTCCCGGGTATGCGTTGGCCCGGGTTTTTGAGCGGTTTTATTCGTTGCAACGCCCGGGCGGCGGTCGCAAGAGCAGCGGTCTGGGGCTTTGTTTCGCGACGGAAATCGCGGCGCTGCATGGAGGCTCGATGACGCTGGTTAATCGGTCGCCCGGGCCCGGCGCGAGGGCGACGTTCCGGTTGCCTAACGCAGTGGGTCGGGGAGGGGGATTTTAACGCAGAGCGGAGGGGGGGATGGTGGTTGGATGGTGGGCTGGGTGCGGGTTGGGGCTAACGCATCTAAAATGACTATGGGAAAGCGGAGATCCTCCCATACGGCGTAGCAGGCAAGGCAGCCAGCTAGTGCCTGATCCACGCTAAATACTGGGGTTAGCCAAACCGAGAATTTCGACGATACGTGAAGGCACACAAGGAGCAGGGCATACGTATCTAAATTGTCTGTAATCGCTGATCCGCTATCCCAACGGGATACTCTATATCCCAACGGGATTACGCCCTCCAGCCCAGGGTTGGTCCGCGGCGGGCCTACCCTGGGAACTAAGCCAGAGCGGATCGAACCGCAACGCGGTTCCGCCAAAGGACGATCCCGGGCGCAACCCACGTTGGGGTTGGATTCTCTTTTTCGACCGTTCCCAGGGTAGCTCTCGTTCCTCGCAACCCTGGGCTGTAGGGCTTAACGCCTTTGGCGTAGATACTTTACAGCCAGTGCGTTATGCGAAGATTTGTACGTTCCCCTCGTCATTTTAGATGCGTAACTCTGAGCTGCGATCCGGGATCTGAAAATGGCCGAACTCCAGCGAACCGCAATGCGGTTCGGCCGAAAGCCAAACTTCCAGACGCTGGGAACCCGTGCGCTGCGCCCAAGCGGACCCGTGTTTCTGCCCCATCCATTATGGCAGACCGCGCTGGGAAATTTCGTCCACCAGATGGGCGATCTCAATCCCCACCAAGCACACGTCATCCGAAAATGCCCGGCCCGCAGTGAAGCTCTCGATCTGACTAAATACGGAGCTCATTAACTCCGGTGGCGGCAGTTTCGTATAGGTTAAGACCAACTCCACGAGCCGCTCCTGACTGAAGATATCGCCCTGGGGATTTTCCACCTCGAAAAGTCCGTCCGTAAAAAGCAGGATCAGACTGTCATTGCTTAACTGGAGTTGATGGGTGCTGTATTGCGCGGCCTCAAAAATCCCGAGAGCCGGCCCCATTGTATCCTGAGTGCTGATGGCGACCAAATGCTCAGGGTTATGCGTGATGAGCAGGGGGCTGGGATGCCCGGCACTGGCAAAGGAGATGCGGGCGCTGGCGATGTCGATGATTAGAAAAAAAGCGGTCGCGAAAATCGGGTTACCCGTGTGCTGCAAGATGGCGCACATGGCGCGATTGATCTCAGTCAGCAACCGCCCCGGCTCATCCGCCAGCTCGCGGAGTTGCTCTTCCAGAGCGCGAATCATCGCAGCAACAATCGCCGACCGCACTCCGTGCCCCATTACATCGCAAATGAGAATGCCCACGGCCGTGTCTGAAACCCGCACCACATTGAAAAAATCGCCACTCAGAAAACTACTGGGCCGGAAAATGTTACAGAATTTCAAGGCACTCTCCGACTGCGCCACCCCGCGTGGCAACGCCGGGTAGTGATGCGGCAGGATCGCAAACTGGAGCTCGCGAGCCATGACCAGATCCTCCTCCATGAGTGCGTTTTTTTCACTCAGCTCCTGGGTGCGCTCCACCACCATCCGTTCCAGCTTCTCATTCAGGGCCAGCAAGTCGGCTTCGGCCTGCCGCCGCGTACTGCGTTCGGCCACTTCCCTCATGGCCCTCCGCACAACCCCCACCAGCCGGGGCAGGCGATTTTTCAAAACAAAGTCCGTCGCTCCATTCTTGAGCAGTTCGACAGCGGTCTCCTCGCCAACCGCCCCTGAAATAATTATCACCGGTGTATCCGGCGAATGCTCCATCACTAGCGCCAAGGCTTCAGCGCCTTCGAAATCGGGTAACCGATAATCGGCTAGGACAATATCGGGCTGAAATCCTGCGAGTTCGCGCACAAAATCTTGCCGGGTCTGAACGCGGCGCGAGACAAAAGCGACGCCGCCCGCGCTGAGTTCACCCAAGATCAACTCGGCGTCCAACGCCGAGTCCTCCAGGGAAAGGATACGCAGAGCGGTCTTTTGAGGGATGCTCATAAGTTAAATGGCCACATCGCGCAGATCGCCGCTGGGAGAGTTGCACCAGTCGAGCCCGGGGATCCCCCTGATAAAAATGGCAGTCTGCGTCTTCATTCCCAGCCCGATACGGGTGCAATACAGCGAATGGAAGCTCGCTCAGATTAACTTGAAATCAAGGGGCGTTCAGCAGGCAGGAATTAGGAAGGATGAAGAAACGGAGAACGCCAGGTGCCCGTTAAGCGTAAAACTTCCTTCATCCTTCATCATTCATCCTTCATCCTTCAAAAGACGGGCGCCCGCTCAGCCCCACACCCAAAAAGCCATGACTCACCCGCCCCTCGCCCTGCGCCTCCTGCTTCCGGTCCTAGCGCTTTTCTTCACCACCGGCTGCGATAAAAAGAGCGAGACTGGCGGCGGCCCGCCAAAGGTCAGCGCACCCGTGCCAGTCAATGTCGGTGAGGCGTTAAAAAAAGACATGCCCCTGGACCTGCGAGCGATCGGGAACGTGGAGTCGATCGCCACGGTGGAGATCAAGGCGCAGGTCTCCGGCGAACTTATTGAAGTGGGGTTCAAAGAAGGGCAGGACGTCAAGAAAGGCGACCTCCTCTTCAGCCTGCAGCCCAAACTTTACGCGACCCAACTAGCGCAGGCAGACGCCAACCTGGCCCGGGACCGAGCCACAGCCGCCAACGCGGTCCATGAAGTCAAAAGGAGCACCGACCTTGCGGCCAAAGGCGCGGTTTCAAAGGAAATCCTCGACAAACTCCATGCCAACGCCGACGCCGCTGCGGCCACGGTCCAGGCCGATGAAGCCCTGCGCGAGATCGCCCGGGTGCAGCTCACATTCGCCACCATCCGCGCCCCCATGGACGGGCGCACCGGCACCCTGGCGGTTCAGCCAGGCACCATCATCAAGGCCCAAGCCGACACGCCGATGACCACCATCAAGCAACTGGCCCCCATCTATGTGACGTTCGCAGTCCCGGAGTCCGACCTCTCTGCCATCCGCCGGGGCCTGGCCGCGCGCGAGCTTCCGGTCACGGCCCTGGACCCGCAGACCGAAGCCCCGCTAGGCACGGGCCGCGTCTCGTTCATTGCCAACAGCGTCGACATGAGCACCGGGACGATCACCCTCAAAGCCACGTTTCCGAACGCCGACGACGCCCTCTGGCCCGGTGCATTCGTCGATGTCATCCTGCACTTGGACAAAGAGCTTGGCGTGACGGTGGTACCGAGCAGTGCCGTGACCAACGGCCAGCGCGGAGCGCAAATCTTCGTAATAAAAGACGACGCCACCGCCGATCTACGCTCAGTCGTCACTGG
>JAYTYG010000240.1:0-6142 GCA_043742585.1 Spartobacteria bacterium | reverse complement strand
TAAATGACGAAGTGGCATTGCGGGCATTGCGGGAGTGTCCACGGCCCCGCGTCCGGGCCGAGGGGTTTTAAGTCGAGTCGCGTGCCGAATTGGGCGCTTGAGACGTCAATGAGTTGTTTCCATTGATGCGCGTCGATTGGACAAGTGAAGCTCGCCTCAGCTTTGTTTTGGGCGGCTGCCGGTTGTGCTCCAATCCATATAATGCCGAGTAAGAAGGTGAGCCGGGTGAGGAAGATTTTCATGAGCGGGGCGTGTGTGTCTTTTCATAACGCGAAACCCTTCGCCGAATCATGCTTTCCCGATTTTATTTATTTTCCACCTGCTGCTTGGCTCTCCCGCTAGGCGTCTCCCGATTGCTGGCAGCTTTTACCGCAGGTCGAGTCCGTAGCCCCGTCACCAGAACCTTCCCCGGGGTCTCTCGACTTCGGACCTCGCTTCACTCGGTCCTGCGCTCGAGATGACACGCGTTTCTTTCGTAGCTGCAAGCGGGGGCGCCCAGCTCCGTCATCCTGAGCGTAGCGGCGAGTTCGACGAGCCGCGCAGTCGAAGGACCCCGGGTTAGGCGACTCCTGATCGGTAATTCAGGCCGAATCCAGAGGGCCTGGAGGGAATGGCAAAACGAAACATTAAAAGAATGGGCGACTATTGGGTCTACATCCTGACAAACCTGCCCCGCCGCACGGTGCTCTATATAGGCGTCACCAATAGCCTTGAAATCCGGCTGGCACAGCATCGAAAGGGCGCACCTGGGAGTTTCACTTGGCGCTACAACACGCATCACCTCATTTATTTTGAGAACTTTCCAGAACCGGCAATGGCGATTGCGAGAGAAAGCCAACTCAAGGGATGGCGCCGGAGCAAGAAGGAAACCTTGGTAAATAGGTTCAACCCGCAATGGCGAGATCTGGGAGCGGAAATGTTCCCGGAGTCATAGCGGGTCGCACCGCCCAATTTACCGAGGTGAGCGCATGGCGTGAATGATGAGCTTTCCGAGAGTCCCCCTGGGAAACAGCCTCCCAAGGCCCAATCCCTGAGCGGGAAGTCGGTTGACTTGAGCGTGGGCAATAGCGCACTGCTTGCCGCATGAAACCGTTCGGGGGCCGTAGTCGTCGGCGGAATGCATCTATATGAAAAAAGCAATCACGCGGATTTTGGTCCTGGGACTTCTGGTCGGCGCGCAGGCGCAGGCCGCGCCCGAGCTGTCTATTGAGCAGGCGACAAAAATCGCCTCTGGCTATTTGGCGCAGGGCGGTTACGCCAAGGATCATTACATTTCGGCGCTGGTCCTGGAGCCCAGCACCGTGTTGCGCAAGGAATTCCATTGGGTCGCCCAATGGTCCCCGGCCATCAAGCTGGCCGAGCGCCGGGAGACCGGTCTGGAGATTGCCATGGATGGGTCCTATGCGCGCGTGGTCACCAAGTCGGCCAGCGAATCCGCCGCTCAGTTGAGTCGGCAGGGCGCCCGCAATATCCGCTGAGGCTTTTCGGTGTTAAGGTGCGGGATGCGGTATCCAGTGCGGTTTTTTATCGGAACGCTTTTGGCCGTTGTCGGGCTGGCGGGCGTTGGTTATGCCGAGCGTTGGGAGCGGATCCGGGGCAAAATCGCCCGGAACTTTCCCGGGGTGGAGCGCATTTCCACGCAGGAGTTGGCGCTCTGGATCGAGCGACAGCCGCCGCCGGTGATTCTCGATGTGCGGACCGAGGCCGAGTTTGCCGTCAGTCATCTGGCGGGGGCGCGGCGCGTCGAGCCGGGCAGCGAGCCGCTCCCAATTGCGCTGCGAAGGGACACGCCGATCGTTACTTACTGTTCGGTGGGCTATCGTTCTGCGGCTTTTGCGGAACGGCTGAAGGCGGCCGGTTACACCCGGGTGCGCAACCTCGACGGGTCGATTTTTCAATGGGCCAATGAAGGCCGGCCGCTGTGGCGCGGCGACCAGGCGACGCATAAGGTGCATCCTTACAACGCCATTTGGGGCACGCTGCTCAATGCCGAATATCGTGCTTCGGTGCCAGACGCTGACTGAATAAACACTCTTATGGAATTGCTCGCCCCTGCAAAAATCAACTTGTCGCTGACCATTCATGGCCGTCGCGATGACGGGTTTCATGAACTGGAGACTTTGATGTGTCCGATCTCGATTTTCGATCGCCTCGAGATCGAGCCGCGTGATGACGGTGGGCTGGATTTCGTTTGCGATGATCCCTCCATCCCGGCTGGGGACGATAATCTGGTGGTGCGCGCGGCCCGGCTTTTTTGCGGGGAAGTGGGGATCGAGCCGCATCTCCGGATCAGTTTATCCAAGCAAATCCCGCATGGGGCGGGCTTGGGGGGCGGCAGCAGCGATGCGGCGGCGGTTTTACTCGGGTTGAATAAAGTATTTGAAACGTTGCTCTCCCGCGAAACCCTTTCGGCGCTCGCGGCGGATCTGGGCTCGGATGTGCCGTTTTTTATTCATCAAGCCCCGGCGCTTTGTCGGGGGCGCGGCGAGCGTGTGGAGGCGGCGGCGTTTTCGGAAAACCTGCCGTTGCTCTTGGTGAAGCCGCCGTTTGGGGTGCCGACTCCGTGGGCTTATCAGCACTGGCAGAGTTCGTTGCCGGTGCCGGGCGTGTCCTATGCGCCGCAGCACTTTGCCTGGGGCGATATGCGCAACGATCTGGAGCGGCCGGTTTTCGAAAAGTTCCTGTTCTTGGCCGAGCTTAAAAGCTGGTTCTTAGAGCAGCCTGAAGTCGCCGGCGCGCTGCTCTCGGGATCGGGCTCCACGGTGTTTGCGGTTCTGCATGAGAAGTCGGCCGGCGTGGCTTTGGGTGAGCGTTTGGGGGAACGCTTTGGGACGAATCTCTGGGTGTATCTGTGTGAGACGCTGGCAGGAATTATGAAGGATGAAGGATGAATGATGAATGATGAATGGTTGCTTCGGAGTTAACGGCATCTGCGTTCTCCGACTATTCATCATTTGGGCGCCTTTGGTGCTGTGCCCGTCCAGGAGCAGTTCATTCGCTTGCGCTGTGCGGTAACTACCGATCAGAGCCGCTGCGCCCGTGCAGGAGCGCCCCTGCATTTCTGCAAGCCTTTTACACTCTGATTTCTTTGTGTTCTATGCGTTCTCTGTGGCTATTTTTCGATGGTTATTCTTGGGCGATTAAATCCCGGCGCGTTCCAGCAGGGCTCTGAGCACTTTGGTGGCCTCGAAATGTTCCGCAGCGATTTCGTAGGCCACTCGCGAGTGCCGGGCGTAATCGGCGTTAATTTCCCGCACCGCCTCGGCGATTTCGTCGAGCGTCTCGAAGGCGAATAATCCGCCGTGCCCGCCGTAATTTTGGGTGAAGCCGGTTTGCTGGGTAATCACGGGTCGACCTGCCGCGAGGTAACACGCGGAGCGATCGCTGAACCAACCCGTATGCAGCCGCACGTATTGATCTTTGGCGACGGTGAATTCGCCCTTGGACGCCTGGATATAGCCCCGGTAAAGATCGTGCTGGATGCTGATCTGATCAGGGTCGGAGAGCTGCCATTCCTCGCTCAGGAACCGCTTCCGGATCGCCGTATCATGGATGACCGTGGCCAGCTCCAGCGGCTCGGCAGCGGCGCGCGCGGCGTCCATGAACCGCAGGAACTCGAGCGATTTGCTCCACAGAAATTTGTCGCCGCGCCATTCGACGTCTTTGTCCTTGGTATTCCAATTGGCGATCGAGGTGAATACCGCGCCGCCGCTGGGTGGGTGGTCGGTTTTCCAGAAATCGGTGACAATCGGTTGGCGGGTCGGCAGCCAACGAAATTGGTGGAGCGGGACCGGGAAGCGGTCCGTGCCGATGCTTTCGCCGAAGGTGAAAAGGGCGTGGTGTTTGCCCAGGTAATCGATGGGGGCGGGATCGGCCTTGTCGACGCGGATCTGTTCCACGCCGGGATCGCTTTCGACGTAAATGAGGCGCTGGCTTTGGAGTAGGTCGTCGTGGAGTTCTTGGGAGCCGCAGATGTTTAGAATGGCGTCTGCGGTGCGATAAAGCTCGTTAACTTGCGCCCGGGAGAGCCCCACGCAGTCTTGTTCAGGCAGGTAGCGCGCGCAAAAGGCCCAGCGCCCTTCGAAGCCGTAGTGCCCGGCCAGCTCGGCCAGCTTGGCCGTCGCGTAGCCGTAATCCGGCAGGATCTCGTGCAGGACCGGGTTATACGGGAGCCTGGCGGAGTCTTCGACGTAGTAAACCTCATGGCCCAGGCGCTGGAGGCCGACGATGTAATGGAGATGCTGCCAGATCACGCCCGCGATGGGGCAATTGGCCATGAATCCCATGACGACAATGCGTTTACGTTTCATCGGTGCAAAAAATGGCGCTCGCTCGCGGCGGGGGAGGGGCGGGGCGCTGGTTAACTTTTCAAGGGACTTGTTTAACGATCACGGCCGGGTTGCCGGCGACGATCACGTTGGCCGGTACATCTTTGGTCACGACTGAGCCGGCCGCCACGATCGAATTGTCCCCAATGGTCACACCCTTGAGCACCACTGCGTTCATGCCGATCCATACGTTGTTCCCGATCTTCACCGGCTTCGACCGGATGCTGTCTAGGGGCCGGGGGGGCGCTTCCTTGTAAAACGGGGCCAGCGCCATGGCGTCGAGCTTCCGCTGCGCGGCGGCGATCGGGTGAAAGTCGGAGTCGGCGATCCCGACGTTCCATGAGATGAGGCAGTAGGAGCCGATTTCGACCGATTCCTCGGCCAGGACGAGGGCGCCGACGAGCAGGGTGAAGTCGCCGATTTTGCAATGGCCTTTTGGGCCGATGGAAAACTGGGAGGCGGCGTAAACCGAGACGTGATCGCCCATTTCCACGGCGGGTTCACGGGTGCCTTTAAAATGGAGGAAGCACTGGGCGCTTTCGCAGTAAAAGCCTTCGCCCCAGGTGATGTTGGCGGGGATTTGGCGATTGGACCAATCGCCTTCGATGCGGCGTTCGGGTGTGACGTTGCTCATGGCAGGTTATTTGAATTGTGCAAACGCCCGCGCTCAGAGCGTGTGCTGGCTGTTGTCGGAAGGCGGTGTCGGTCCGGGGGCTTCCCCGAGGTTGGCGGCGTAGTAGAGCTTCGCGTAGGCGCCTCCGCGGGCCACTAATTCCGGGCCCTGGCCTTCTTCGAGGACTCCGCCCGGGCCGAGGACGACGATTTTTTCGACCCGATGGACCGTGGCGATCCGGTGGGTGATGATCAGCGTGGTGCGGCCGCGCATGAGCTCTTCCATGGTGCTCATGATGGAGGCTTCGGTGCTGGGATCCAGGGCGCTGGTGGGTTCGTCCAGTAGCAAAATCGGCGCGTTTTTGAGGAACGCTCGGGCGATGCCGATGCGTTGGCGCTGGCCCACGCTCAGATGGCTCCCGCGTTCGCCTACCTGCGAACTGTAGCCGTCCGGCATGGCGTGAATAAAATCATGGGCCTGCGCGCGCTTGGCTGCCTGGATAATCTCCGCTTCGGTCGCTCCGGGCCGCCCATAGGCGATGTTCTCGCGCACGGTGGTGGAAAAAAGCAGCGTGTCCTGCAGCACGATGCTGATCTGGTTGCGCAGCGATTTCTTGGTGATCTCTTTCAGGTCCTGCCCGTCCAGCAGGACTCGGCCGACGCTCGGGTCGTAAAACCGCGGCACCAAACTCAATAACGTGCTTTTTCCCGCGCCGGTGCCTCCTACAAAGGCGACGGTTTGCCCCGGGGCGATGCGCAGGTTGACGCCGCTGAAGATGTTTTGGGCGGGGGTGTATCCGAAGCTGACGTTTTCGAAGACGATCTGGCCGGTCGCATCGGGGATGGACACGGCATCCAGGGAGTCGGGCACGTCGTCGGCGCGATCGAGCACTTCAAAGCAACGGTGCGCGGCGGCCGCAGCGCCTTCGAGCGCCCAAGCCAGATGGGTGAGTGCTTCCAAGGGTTGGTAGAGCATCACGATATAAGCCGAAATCGCCATCAACTCCCCAAGTGACAACGACTTTTCCATGACGTGCCGGGCCCCGACGTAATACATGGCCGCGGTGCTCAGCGCCATCAGCGTGCTGACCAGGAGCGAGCTCTTCATCGAGGTCGCTGTGGAGCGCAGATTCGCTTCCAAGCTGCTCTTTGCATGCCAGTGAAATTGCTCGATTTCGTATTCCTCGCGCCCGAAGGCCTGG
>JAYTYG010000239.1:0-3321 GCA_043742585.1 Spartobacteria bacterium | reverse complement strand
TCCCAGGGTAGCTCGTTCCTCGCAACCCTGGGCTGTAGGGCGTAACGCCTTTGGCGTAAATACTTTGCCAGCATCGGCTTACGCGAATATCTGCACTTTTCAATGATCATTTTAGATGCGTAAGCCCTGGGGGGCAGGGCTTACGCATCTATAATGACCGTGGGAAAGTGCAGTGCCACGCATAAGTCGCTGAACACAACGGCATCTACGACGGAGGCGTTGAGCCCTCCATGCCCAGGGTAGGCCGGCTGCGGGTCTGTCCCGTAACTAAATCGGCTCTTCGCTGTTTCGAGTGGGTGAACGGCTGCTGCTGTTGGGACCGGATGAGACTGTCGATGAACGTAATGCCTGGCAACACTCTGCGGCTCTGGACTTTGCGTTAAATTCTCATGCGTTAAGCCGAAGTCCGAGGGACTCAGAACTTCATCTAACTCCGGAAATGCTTAGCCGCAAAGAACTCAGAGATTTAGGAAGTGACAGAAGTGTTAAGCCGCACCCGCAATCTATACACTTCTGCAACTCCCCCAATCTATGCGTTCTATGCGTTCTATGCGGCTAAATAGTTCCGGATTTAGGATAATGTTAAAATCTATATGCTGCCATATTTCTCGCGACCCGTTACCCACTCGAAACAGCGAGGAACCTATTTTCATGTTTAAATTATACGATGCCGCGAACCAATTCCCGTGCCCGGACATCTCCTGAGTCCCCGCTATAAAAATCGTCTATACCGGTGGTTAGCGCCACAGCAACGCCGTTAACACTCAGCTTCCCGATCTGCTCGCCCACGATCCCAAAGCTGTCAGTCCCACCCACGGTGCCGGTCATGTGGCCCTTGATAATGATGCTGGCGATGCATTGTTCGAGCCTAAGCCCACAGCCGTCAGGTCGATGTTATCCAAGCCGCTCCCGGTCTCCACCACCACGCTGCCGACATTGCCGACTGTGAGGATGGGCTTAGAGAACGACACTTTCACCAGGTCGCCATCGACATCGGTGTAAGTGGCAATTCTCGGGGACACGAACACCGCTGCCGGAGCGATCCGGCTTTCAAGAATTTCGATAGTGGGAGCTGTTTTTATTAAGGTCAGGCTGCGTGTAACAGGTATCTGACTTCTTTAGACTCCTCCGACGTAAAGTGGCCGAAGGAGTTAGGCCGAAGGTGCCATACACGTTCTCCTCCCAGAGGTGTGGTGGCGGACTCTGTAGCGCTCGTATGATTTCGTGCAACGACACGAGTTAAAAGATGTGAGTGATGTTTGAGTAAAAGCGTTTGTTGTTTGCTTCATGTGACGCAATAAAACGCGATTGTTTGAGGGGCGTTTTTTTAAGGCTCAGGGCGCCGGGAATGTGACGCTTTTTAGCTCGGCCCATACGCTGCCGATGAAGACTTCGGTTTCAGCTTTTAATAGGAGCCGGTCCGCGTCATCGGAGATCCAGGCTGTGGCTTTCTTGAGTCTTTGATAGGGTTCGACTTCGAGTTGCTTGTTTAAGCGCTTTAATTTCACGTCCAATTTCAGCGCTTTGTAATTGGTGTCGGCGACCTTGATTTTGTCCGCGCCCACGATGCTGAATTCCACGAGAAAGGGGTCAGTGGAGGGGTAGACGACGAGACGATAGATTTCGCCAACTAATAGGGGCTGGCTGCGGACCCAGATAAAGGCGCTGTAAAGGTCAAAGACAGGGATGAAATCAAAGCGCTTGGCTTTGCCTGCGGTGCCCACATTGGAGGTGCGGGTGCGGGTGACTCCGGTGGAGTCAAAGTCGAGTTTGATCTTTATGGTTTCATCGCTGTAGGCCTCGCTCTGCAGCATGCTGACGGGGCGCAATGATGCGGCTTGCGCCAGAGCATGATGCTGGGCGTCGAGTCGGAATAGACTGCGCGCCGCGCCCGTGGTTCTGAGGGTGACGTCGAGGGCCAGTAACCCGGATTTGGGCGGGAATATATCGAACGTGGCTGTGGCTGCGGTGAGGGCGCTCCAGCCGAATGTGTAGCTGGCGTGCGAGGCGCGCGGGAGCGGGAAGTTGCCTTTCTGCGGCGCTGCGAGTTCTTGTTTCCAATCGGCGGCGGTGGCTGTGATCGCGGTGCAGACGCCGACGATCATTAGCCACGCTTTCATGGGAGGCGCTCCAGGGCTACCTTTTCCAGCGCATTGGCCGGGATCCAGCCGAGGTCTGTTCCCGGCAACCCGCAGTAGATCCATTCGCCGCGTTCACTGCGGATCCGGACTCGTGTGCCAGCGGGGAGTGTCTGGGCCAGTGCGGCGCGGTCGGCGGGAGCCAGGCGGGCGTCGGTTTGTTTGGCGGTGATGATGGCCAGGGTTTGATCCTGGCTTTGGACCCACAGGGGGACGGCGCTGCCAGCCGCAAGCAGCGCGCATGCGACGCAGCCCCAGCGGAGTTTGGAACGGGTGTGCGGGCGGCTCCGGAAGAGGGCGGCGCCAAAGAATACTGACAGCCAGGCCAGGCCGGTGGTCGCGAGGATCCAGCCGGTCTGCGGCAGATGCAGGGTCAGGCTTTCGATAACGCTTTTTGGCGGCACGATTGCGCCTGATTTTTCGCGCACGTATTGAAGGTTGCGGGCGGCTTCCTGGTGGGTGGGTTCGAGGGCGAGGGCGCGTTCGAAGTTCAAAGCGGCCTGGCCCAGGTCACCGAGTCGGAATTCGGTGTTGCCGAGATTATAGAAGAGGTTGGCTGTCCACGGGCCGGAGGCGCGTGCCTGTTGATAGAGCTGTTTTGCTTCGGGAAACTTGCCTTGGTCGTAGAGGGCGTTGGCGGTTTCAAAGTTGTTGCTCTGAGCGCCGGGCGCGTTGCCTTGAGCGCCGGGCGCGTTGCCTTGGGCGCCGGGCGCGTTGGTCTGTGTGCTGAACGCGCTGGCCAAGGCGAGCTGCATCGCGAAGATGAAAATCGTCAGCACTCGCAGGCTGGTTTTTAGCCAGGGATGGGCCATGGCGGGGAGGTTAGTTGTGCCCATGGCTTTTTTCGAAAAGTTCAATGGCCTTGATGATCCGCAGACGATCAAGTTTTTGAGGTTGGGGCGTCGTCGTTTGTGCCCCGGCGTAGAGTTTCTCGGCGCGCCGCTGGAATACGGAGTCGATCGCATTGGCGGTTTCAGCATCGAGCTGTCTGGCGGCAACGGCGTCCATGGCGTCAATATTCACCGGGGAACGGCCGGTCGCAATGGCTGTTTGGACCTGAATGATTTGCGCGGTGCAGTCGAGAAAGTCCGCCTCTGAAAGCCTCTCTGAGCGCAGTCGGCGCCAAAGCTGGGCTTTGCTGGCTTTGAGCCCGGCCAATTGAGCGGCGGCGGGATCTTTGCGC
>JAYTYG010000238.1:0-6206 GCA_043742585.1 Spartobacteria bacterium | reverse complement strand
CCGCCTGCGACTGCGCCCAAGGGGCCGGCCATGGTCGCGCCAAGTGCAGCGCCGGTGGTGCCTGCCACAAAGGCTCCGGCGCGCGTGGCCTCGGGATGGGCTCTCACGGCTTCAGGGATTTCTTCCTCAATGAGGGTTTTCAGGGTTTTTTGGGCGGTTTTCATGGGGTTGCTGGGGCTGGATCGTGGATACTGCCGGCTCGTGCTCACTTGCGCGAAACCCGGCATTGGCAGGGCCCTGGACCTTATGCTTCTTGCAACTAAATCGTGGGTGGTGGTCTTCGTGGTTGCATCGGGGGCGCCCGGTTTTAAGAAAGCGTCGAGATGACGCTGCCACCACGAGGGCTAGTGCTTTGTCACGCGAGCTTTGCTGGATAGCCGGGGCGGCGCCATAACTCCCATGCGTCTCCTGACTCCCATTTGTCCCCTCAAAGCACGTGGGACAAACCTCTAGCGGCGCACGTTGAGCAGTTCGACGGCGCCGTCCAGTAGGCCAATTGCTAGTTGTCGACCGCAGGCGGACCAAGCCAGTTGCGTGATCGGCGCAGACGTGGGCCTGGAGAATAATGGGACGTCGCCGTGCTCGGGCGCCCAGAGCAGGAGTCGGGCGTCGTCGCCGCCTGTGGCGAGCAGGGGGCCGGCAGGTTCAAAGGCCAGGGCGCGGATGGCTGCGCTGTGAGCTGAGGCCAGGATTTTTGGGACGTCTGGAGCGGTGTTTGAGGTTTCCAGATTCCAGAGCAGGAGGCTGTTTTCGCCCGCACCCGCCAGCAGTCGGCTCTGGCCGTGCCAGGTGAGATGCGCGATGGCTTGGTTTGCGCCTGCGAGTTTGTGGCATTGCGCAGTCAGGGTCTGGAGCAGAATGACGCCGTCCGTGGCGTGCGCGATGGCCAACACTGCCCCGTTGGGCGCCCATCGCAGGCAATGCCCGGCGCCGGGCAAGGGAACTTGGCGGGTGGATTCAGAGTGCTCGGGCATCCAGAGGTCAACCCTGTCCGGGGCAAGGATGCAGAGCATGCGAAAAATGGGATGCCACTGGAGGGCGCGGACCGGGAGGATTGGCAGGTCCCAATCGTGCTCGATTCCGTACCCGATGTTCCGGAGCCGGAGCTGGGGGCCGGCGGCGACGGCCAACTGGGCGTTATAGGCGGGGCGATCGCGCGACCACTGGAGAAGGTCGATGGGGTGGGTGTGCGGGCTGGGGATTTGGCGAACAGGGGCGACGCGATCCGACGCCCAGACCTGCACCTGGCCGTCGTGGTTTCCCGTGGCGATGGCGGGGAGTTCGGGATGCCAGTCGAGGGCGCGCAGGTTCGGGATGAAATAGGAGGCGGTAACGCTGCCCAGCCGGGTATCTATCGAGGCCACGGTGCCGGCCGTGGTGGCAATGGCCAGGGCCGCGCCGCGCGGGGCCCAGAGCAGGTGGGCGAGGGGGTCATCGAATGCCGTGCGCGAGAGGGTTTCGAGCCGGGGTGGCGGCGGAATTATGAGTGATGAAGGCTGAAGGTTCGGAGAAGGCACGTGCTTGATACTTCGTAAGTGCTGGGAATTGCAGTTGAGCTTAATGTTTACTTTTATTTATCACTCATTGCTCGTTATTGGCCATTCTTCCGCGCTGCGGCCGGGGTTCATTCGCATGGCTTTGAGCGCGATATTTAAGCGGCTGGTTTTGTCGGTGACAGCCGATTTCCTGGCTGGTTGAGAGGTTGGATAGAAGCCCCATTGTGGGCAGGGCACTACCAGTGTTTCGTGGTTCGACAGCGATGCTCCGGGTTTGCGCCTTCCTCACTTGCCCTTGTCTCATAGTCGAGGCATGTTTTTATCGTTTACTCACTTCTCATGAATAATCCCAACTCTGATCTCTCTCCACCGTCGTGGTCGGATGATGCAGTGCTCGCTAAGAGTCTCCGCGCTGCAGGTTTGGGGCATGTGGTTTTTGGCCGGTTCCGACTGGAGCGTGAGTTGGACCGGAGCGAGTCAGTGGCCTGGCTGGCTAAAGACGAGCAGCTTGAGAATCAGTTGGTGGTTTTGAAATTCTTGGGGGGCCATTTGGCGCGCGAAGCGGAGCGCTTGGCGGCTTTGCAACGGGAGATTCGCGAGCATCTCAGCGTGGATCATCCAGGGGTGGTGCGCCTTTATGATCTGCACCAGAGTCCCGGGGACGGCCTGGCGGCGATCAGTATGGAATGGGTGGAAGGGCCGACGCTTGGGGATCTACAGGCGGAACAGCCGGATCGTTGTTTTAATCCCCCGGATCTGCTGCCTTGGTTGCGGCAAATTTGCGAGACCCTCACTTACCTGCATGCAGAGCGGGGAATTGTGCATCGCGAACTGATTCCCGGGAACATCATCCTGGCCGGACGCGGTCGGCTGAAACTGGCGGATGTGGGGATCGTGGCCGCCATTGATGCGCTCTGGGCGCGAAATGTAGGCTATTCGGCGGGGGCGCCCGGCTACCTTTGTCCGCAGCAGGTGGAGGGGCAGTTGGGTCAGATGAGCGATGATATCTATTGCGTTGGGGCATTGTTTTACGAGTTGCTCAGCGGGAAGCCCCCTTTTCACGGCGGTTCGCCAGAATTACTACGGTTTCAGTTGGTGCATGATCTCGTGCCTTCGATTGAGGATCGGCGTTCGGAGTTGCGCAATGTCGGGCATCCGCCGATTTCGATCGAGTGGGAGGCGGCGTTGGCCAGTTGTCTGGTCAAAGCTCCTCATGGGCGACCCGGGAGCGCGGCGCAATTGTTTAAGCGAATCGCAGAGCCGCATCTGGCGTCGGCTGCGGATGAGGAGATCAATCCTTATCCGTCGAAGTCCACGGTTTCGGCTAAGCTGCCGGTGGCGAAAGCGTCAGTGGCGAAAGAGCCAGTGGCTGCCGCAAAGTCGGCAACGCCTGTCACAGGAGTGGCGCCAGTAGTCGCCGCGGCGTCGCTCTCGTTAGTGGGGGCTGAGTCGGGCTCGAAGCGGGGGCCGCTGCCGAAAGGAGCTCGGATTTCAGGCGCAGCCGTTGTTGTGCAAGCGATTGCTGAAGTCCGGGCGGCTGATGCCCCTGAGTTTACGACACCAAGGGCGAAAGCTGCGCCAGTTGCTGCGCTAAAAGCTGTGCCAGCTTCATCTGCAGTGGCGCAGGGCGGAGGTCTGCGGCCGGCGGGGCGTCTGCTGTTGGCGGTTGGCGCGATAGCGGTGCTTGGGGTGGTGGGTGCGGTGGTTGTGAGTCAGAAGAAGGGGGCGCCTCAGGATGCGAATGCCGGGCTTAATGCCGGGCCGACGCCGTTGGCCGGGAGTGCCACGCCGGTGCCTGTCGATGCCAGTGCATTGGCGGCGACACAGGCGGCGGCGCAGGCGGCGGCGCAGGCGGCCAAGAAAATCGAGGAGGAGACTGCGAGGGTGGCGGCGGAAAAGGTAGCGGAGGAAGAGCGGCGGGCGGCGGCCGAGAAATTGCAGGCTGAGGAGCGGCGGGTGGCGCTGGAGTTGGAGGAAGTGGAGCAAAAGCGGGTGGCGGCGCAGAAGCTGGGGCAGATGCAGTTACAAAAGCAGGCGGAAGAGCAGCGCCGGCAGTTGGCGCGCACCCAAGCCGATGAAAGTTATAAACGGGAGAACTACGCGACTGCGCTGACGTTATATTCCGAGGCAGCGGCATTGAAGGATCCGTGGTCTTGCTTCCGGCTGGGGAAGATTTACGCGGAAGGGTTTGGCGTGGCGCCTGAGAGGAAAAAAGCGGCGGAGTTTTTTCAGAAGGCATCCACGCAGGGCGTTCCGCTGGCGCAATATAGTCTGGGCCTGCTCTATGCCAGCGGCCAAGGCGTGGTTAAAGACGATAAAAAGGCGGTGGAACTTTTTCGGTCGGCGGCGGGATTGCTCCAGGGCACGGCCCTGGGCGACGAGGCGACGGCGCAATGGACTTTGGGCGTGATGTATGCCAAGGGGCGTGGAGTGGCTCGGGATGAGGCAAAGGCGGCGGAATTATTTCAAAAAGCAGCCTTGCAGGGTGAGCTCAACGCGATGGTGCATCTCGCGGAGATGTATTGCGAAGGCCAAGGGGTGGCGAGAGACGAGAAGAAGGCGGTGGAGCTTTACAAAAAAGCCGCAGCCCAGGGGGATGCGCGTGCGCAAAGCTCTTTGGGCCAGCTCTTTGAGTCCGGTCGCGGGTTGCCCAAGGACAATAAGAAAGCGCAGGAGCTGTATAAGCAGGCACTGTTTTTAGTGCTTCACGATGCGGCGCTCGGCGACCCTTTGGCGGAGTTCAACCTCGCGGTCATGTACGGGGCCGGTCGTGGCGTGCCCAAGGACGAGAAAAAAGCGGTGGAGCTTTACCAAAAAGCGGCTGCGCAGAATGAGTCCGATGCGCAGCTCAATCTGGGCGCGGTGCTGCTCACCGGGCAGGGGGTGCCGAAAGATTTGAAAAAGGGGGCGGAACTTTTAGAGCAGGCTTCGGCGCAGGGTAACCAGTTGGCCAAGCTGAACCTGGGCTGGCTTTACGAGACCGGGCAGGGCGTGCCGAAGGATCCGAAAAAGGCAGTCGAACTCTACACGCAGGCTTCTGAAAGTGGCTTGCTGCTGGCCACTCAAGCGCTGGGGCGTTTGTCGGGAACCGCTCGCGGCGTGGTGCAGGAGAAGCCTGTGATGGCGATGGGCTGGCGGCAACGTATGAAATAAGGCCGTGGCGGCGGTGTCCCTGCCGCTTCAACCTGAACTCCGAAGTTGATCCGCAGATTTACGCAGATTATCGCAGATTTTCAGAGGCTTGGGGGGAGAGATCGGCTCCGGACATTTTTATCCGAATGCTTTTAGAGGAAGTCTTTATTGTCGTGGAGATTGCGTGCTTTCAGCGGTTCAAGCTTCGTAGTTCGGGTTCAACAGCATTAGGGGCGCGTGAACAGGTCGTTATGAACTTGGATCCAGCCCACTAATTGTTTCTCGGTTAGGCGATTGATGGCATGATATTCTACTTCTAATCGTTGAATAAAAGCTGCGTTTTGTTCAAAGATGCGATCAGCCAGCAGCATGCGTTCTTCGACTTCGTCCGGAACGCTCTGCCGGGGAAATAGATTGAGTAGACGTAGGAAGACGGCCGCTGCTGCTTCGATCCCGAGCCTGGAATAGGCTTCGGCGGTGGATCTCAGGGACAGCCCGCGCTCAAGAAAGAAGTGGAGTCCGCCATTTTCGATGATGCCAGCCGCGTGCCAGACGAGGAGGACCACGCGTTCGATGTCGTCAATGGAGGCGGCGCCGTGGCGGACTTCGCGTTCTGCGAGATCAATGAAGGTGCGGTCGATCAGGAAGAATTCTTCGGAGGCCATGGAGGGCGGGAGGAGTATCGTCTACGAGACTGCTTGTCAGCGTAAACCTGAAGCCGGGAATGATAGCCGCAGAGAACACAAAAGGTCTCTGGATTCATAGTCTTTGTGATCTTTGCGATCTTTGCGGCTAAATGATCTCTCCTGCAAGCTGCCACTTCCGGGGAGCTTTGGTCTAAGTCGTGCTAGTGTGTGGCCCTGATCAGGCGGCCCGAGCGAATGTTTATGGCTGTGATTTTAGTGTCATTGAACTCACACGAGCTGCTTTTGTAAGAACGAATGCAATCTTTTGCCCCCCTTATCGCCAGTATCGCAACGCTCATGGGAATGAGCTCCGTGTACGCAAACGACTTTGCCTTGGGCGACTGGGGCGGTAGGCGGACAGCCCTCTCGGATAAAGGGGTGGATTTCAATATCAGCTATACGGCGGAAGTTTTTGGGAATGTCTCCGGTGGACTCAAGCAGGGAGCGGCATTCAATGGACTGCTTGAGCTCGGTATCGATCTGGATTTCCAAAAGCTCGTGGGCATCGAAGGGTTGACCGGGCATGTCTGTGGCTACCTGCCTTCTGGCGAGAGTTATTCGAGCCACTTCGGCGGGGATATTGGCACGGTGAGTAATATTGAATTCTATAACAGCGCACGTTTGTTTGAGTTGTGGCTGCAGCAAGATTTTCTCGACGGCAAGATCAGCGTGCGTGCTGGTAGTCTGGCGCTCGATGCCGAATTTCTTGGTAGTGAATATGGTGCGCTCTTTATCAACTCCAGTTTCGGCGCTGATACAGCGTTGTCGGCCAATATGCCGGTGCCCATCTATGGGATTTCGGCGCTTGGTGCGCGGCTCAAAATTCAAGCTACAGAAAAGTTCTATGTGATGGGGGCGGTCTATGATGGTAACCCTGCGCCAGGTTACTTTG
>JAYTYG010000237.1:0-5963 GCA_043742585.1 Spartobacteria bacterium | reverse complement strand
GAGGACCTGCAATTACAGCGAAATTAGATGCGTAAGCCCTTTGGGATATATATAGATCCGTTAATAACGGAGGGGATTTAGATGGGTAAACCAATGGATTTCGCGCTCGCCGCTGACAGCTATATATATAGATGACTTCACCGACTTCAACTGATCGTCTGCTAGTATTCGCTCCGCATCCCGATGATGAAGCACTGGCTTGCGGGGGGCTCATTCAACGCGCATTCGCGGCCGGCGCGACGGTCCGGGTGATCTTTGCAACCAGTGGCGATAATAATCCCTGGCCTCAGCGCTTTGTGGAAAATCGCTGGCAGATGATGCCAAATGATCGGGCCCGGTGGGGTGCCCGGCGCCGCGAGGAGTCGCGGCGCGCTATTGAGCGCTTGGGCGGTAACCGCGATATGGCGCGGTTTCTGAACTTCCCGGACCAGGGATTGACGCGCTTGCTGATGGTGGCAAGTGAGCTGGTTGTGGCGGAGTTAACCGCCGAGTTGGTGTGCTGGCGACCGACTTTAATCGTCGGGCCTGCGCTCAATGACACTCATGCCGATCATAGTGCCCTCCATGTTTTGCTCCGACTTGCTCTGGTCGCCAGCGGCATTTCCGGGTATGCGATCCATGACTATCTTGTGCATCCAGGGATAGGAAAGTCGCTGCGCCGAGGTCACGCGCTGACACTGACGGAGCGGGAGGTGAAGTGCAAGTTGGCCGCCATCCTCTGTCATGAGACTCAAATGATTCTAAGTCGGGGGCGCTTCACCGCTTACGCACAAAGTGAGGAATGGTATCAATCCACTGCCGCAGAGCCGCTGTCTGTCAGCCCTGCGTTAGGGGGGGCGAGCGTTTGCAGGAATGGCATTGTGCGACTGATTTTACGGGGCCGGAAACCGATCCGATCACAGAGCCAACTTTTGATTGTGGGTTCGGATTTTGAGGGAAAGACAGTATGTTGGTCGATCGTTCTGCCTAAAGCTTCCGCCGTGGTGCATTTACAGGATGAGCGCTCGAATGCGATTTTTCAGCGCGCCACTGTGCGGTATGAGCGCGAGGCCATGGAGGTGGCATTGCCTGCGCGGGCGATCTGCGTTAGTTCCCGGATCTATATCCGGCTGCCCAGTCAGACCCTGTTGCCGAGGGCGCCGGGATGGACGGCGGTGTCGCCGCAAAGCCGGGATTTTTAGCCGCAAAGAACACAAAGAGCACATAGAATTAAGATTAAAGAATTCTTTGTGTTCTATGCGTTCTATGCGTTGACTTTCGTATCTCCGGAAGTCGAGGCGGACTTTTTAGGCTCTTCGCTGTTTCGAGTGGATGAACGGCTTCTGCTGTTGGGACCGGATGAGACTGTCGATGAACGTAATACCTGCACACTCTGCGGCTCTGCGACTTTGCGTTAAATTCTCATGCGTTAAGCCGAAGGCCGAGGGCCTCAGAACTTCACCTAACTCCGGAAATGCTTAGCCGCAAAGAACTCAGAGATTTAGGAAGTGACAGAAGTGTTAGGCCGCACCCGCAATCTAAACACTTCTGCAACTCCCCCAATCTTTGCGTTCTATGCGGCTGAATAGTTCTGGATTTAGGATAACGTCAAAATCTATATGCTGCCATATTTCTTGCGACCCGTTACCCACTCGAAACAGCGAGGGACCACTGTTTAATTGAGAGGCGCGCAATGGTCGTAGAGATTCAAAATTCAAAGCTTCTTTGTGATCTATGTGTTCTCTGAGGCTAATTGTATTCTTTGATGCGGGGCCAGAAGCCTGCCGCCGTTAACGCTGTCATCAAAACGAGCAGCCCGGGAGTCATCCAGTGGAAGGGCGCCAGCGCGTTGATGGCGCCATCCATTGCGTGATCGAATTGGTTTTGGTTGATGGCAATGAGTTTTTCCAATTTCTTGTCAAATGCGCCAAAGACATAGTTGGAGCCGCCGGGGTTGTAACTTAGGCACAATGCAATGGCGGCATCATGCATGTTATTATGCTCCAGCTTACGTATTTCAGTGTCGATCGCGAGATAGTCGCTGTATGCGAGCAACGCAGCTATAGCCGCCTCGCCTTCGCCGTCTTCGGTGAACGTGATGTTTCGCAGTTCATCGGCCATATAGCCTGTAAATGTCGGGGGCAATTGCTTGGGATCCTTGGCGAGAGTCGCGATCTTCTGCACTGTATAGCCGCTCGGTAGATCGACAATGCGCTTGGTTTTTGCCGTGAAGCTTTTCGCGTATTCGCCCCTGTTTTGCTGGTCATACAGCCAGCGGGTTTCCTCGCCGTTCGCATCGTATGAGACCGCGCGGGCTCTCAATAGGTATTGGACTGAGGCGAATGCGTCCTCCACCCCGAGTCGCAAACTGCTGGTGGATAGGTGCAGCGCGGTGGCTGCGGAAACGCAGTAAATGATCGTGGCCACGGTTGCTGCGAGTAAGGCAGGGTTAAGGCGGCGTTTGGTTTTTAGAGTGAGGATAATCTGAGCAACCACGAGAGTTGCGAGGAGTAGCAGGCCCGAGGTGATGAGACCGGTGAGTGCGACCGCCGAGTGCGATCGACTGTTGTCGTAGGTGATTTTGAGCTCGGTGCTGTTGGCTTCATCGAGTCGGTCGGCGGCCGGGATCAAGCTCCCGTGCATCAGCGTTGTGGCGGCGCGGGCGGCTTTGACAGCGCCGTCCTTGTCCTTCTTTTCAAGCAGGCTCTGCGCACGGGACATCAGTGATTCATATGCGCCGAGATCGTTGACCATCGTGTTGATAGGCTCTACTTCCTTGTCCGCAAACGTGATGTTCCGCGCCGCATCGACCAGCTTCTCCGAGATCTGTTTGTGCCGAGCCGCCGCCTCTTTCCTAGCTCTATTCATATCCTCTGAGCCTGTATCGGAAATCAGCTCGTTAGATGTGTTAGCATCGAAATCAGCCAGCGCCATGCGGATGTGTTGCGCCGCCTTTATCGACGGGGCGCAATCGTTAGTAATAGTCTTCAGCGCAGCGTTAGATGTGGTGAATGCGCTCTGGGCCGCGACATAGAATAGAATCGTCATCGCGGCAATTAAACCGGTCAACGTCCAGAGCTGGGCGGGAGTGGTCCAGCGGACGGGGACCCCCAGAATTAATAGATACCGTGGTGAATTTTTGACCCCCGAAAAGTTGATGGGCTGAGTGCGGAGATCGGTCTTCATAATGAGCGGGTGCGAATGGTGAGGCGGGTCCAGCGGCCGAGGCCAATCTGGTCGCCCGCCGAAAGTAGGATGGCAACGTTGGGGCGGATTTCTTTGCCGTTGAGGAACGTGCCGTTACTGGAATTCAAGTCGCTGAGGGTAAAACTGCCATCGGAGTGTTGGACGATTTTTGCATGCCGATGGGAGACGCCGTCGTCGCTATCGAAGTTGATATCTGCCGAGATGTTTCGGCGCACATTGCGGCGGCCGATCAATTGGTCACCAGCCGTGAGCGGAAAGATGCGCTCGGGTTCAGTGGCTGGGGCATCCGGATCGGCGGGGCCGCGCAAGAGCGGGTCGACGATCGCGACCAGCTCCCAAAGCATGGCTGGGACAGGCTCCGGCAGGGCGAGTAGTATGTCGGGAGGCGGCTCCTGGGATTGCGCGGGCGGCGTTGGCTGGATCTCCGGAGCTGTCGACGCAACAATCGGTTCAGCGACCACGGTGGCTAGGGGATGTGGAGTGGCGCTTTTGAAGTTGTATCCACATTCCTCGCAGAAATCGCCCACGTCCGGACCGTGTTGGGCCCGACAAACCGGGCACGGTTGCTGTATACATGCGAGCGGCACCAGGCCCTGCCCGGGTTGGGACGCGGGGATTTTAGAGTCCGTGGGCGGAGTCATTTCGACGCCGCATACCGAGCAGAAATCCCCAGTTATCGAGGCATGTTGTTGAGGGCAATTGAGCATGAGTTAGGAAGTTAGAATTCCGATGGGCGTTAGTGGGAAAGTTCGATGCGGTTTCATGGCCGAATCTAAATTCGCAGCACTAACATTTGCGCGGTTAGACGGAGACGCGACGGGTCTTTGTGGAGCGGGTATCGAGCGCCATTTCGTCGGCGTCCTCAACGTTGCGTTTGAGTTTCACGGTGCCTTTGCCTTCGTCGATGACGTCGACAACTTTGCGCAGCAGTTTCGTGGTGGCGTCGTTGCCGGATTCGGCGGCGAGCTGGACCGCGCGGCCGAGCTTGCGGGTGGCGGCATCGTCATGGCCTTCCCTGCGCGCCTCAAGTCCTTCCTGGATCGCTTGCGCAAGTTCCCCCTGGCCAGTGTAATGCGCCACCCGCCGGTCGATCACGGCCGATTGCGCGTCGTCATCGGTCCAGATCGCGAGGATCTGTGCCTCGGCAGCTTTGACCTCACCATTGGGGCCACGCAGAATAAGGCTGGCGCGGCCTGCGAGCATTTTTTGCCCCACGGCGCCGGCTTTGGTTTGGATGGAGAAATGATAGTCGCGGGTTTCGTGGCCCCATGCGCCGGTGGGATAGTCGCGGAATTGAGGGGTCTGAGGATTGATCCTGGCTTTAGCGGTGAGGTCGACGATTTCCGGGGAGACCTGTTTGCAGTAGCGGACGGTGGCGCCGAGGGGCGTCCAAAGGCGGACACAGACATCGCTGACAGCCATGCCGAGTGCGCGTTCTATAATCGTCTTAAAATCGTCAGCCAAATCCTGTGGTTTAGCTATAATATCTGTCGTGCCGAGGAGCTTCGTGGATATCAGCCGGAGCTGATCGGGCTGCCAATCCACGCCGACTCCACGGGCATCGCATTGGAATACGTCCTCGCATTCATCCAAGACTTGGGGCAGGCGTTTGCTGTCGTCGGCATCGTTCTTTCCATCGGTCAGCAGCAGCGCCTGGCGAATATATTGCGGGCCTTTTGGGAATTGCTCGAGAGCGGCACTTAGCCATTTAGACATACAGGTAGTGCCGCCGGATTCGAGGTGGCCTACGCGTTTTACGGCGTCGTGTTTGTTAGCCTCGGTGGCATGGCAAAGCGGGACAATGACCGTGGTCTGATCGTATCCGGCGATGACAAAGAACTGGCAATCTGCGCGGAGCATTTTGATGGCCTGTTGGACGGCGTCCTTGGCGTTGCGGAGTCGTTCGTTGTCATTTTCGCCCATGGAGCCGGAGCAATCGAGGATGATGCCAAGGACGAGCACTGAACCGCCGCGCCCGCCTGTGGAGAGCTGTGAGCTGGTGCCGGTGGCGGCGCTCACGGTCATGATGGCGTGAACTTCCGTGGAGCCGGTCGGCAGAAACTGGTTCTGGAAGACTTGGGCGCTGAATGTGGTGTTGTTCATAGGAAATCGAAAATCTTTAGATGCGATGGGGACGGGCGTATTTATTAAATCCCAAGGGCAACGACAGTGATGTTGTCGCGGCCGCCCTGGTTATAAGCCCAGTTGACGAGGTCGCGCGCCAGCAGGAGTGCGTCGTCGCCGGGTTGTGAGTGTGGGCTCAGCTGGGCGAGCGAGTCCGTTTTGTCGGAGTAATTCCAGAGCCCATCGGAACACAGTATGAGCCAGCCCGGGCCGGGGATGTGGAATCGGATGATGGTCGGTTCATCGCATTTGCTGTCTTCCTCGGCCGGGGTGCCGCCGAGGGTTTTTGTGATGCTATGGGCGCCGTTGCGTTGCATGGCGGTGGCCAATGTCATCTTGCCCGAGTCAACCATTTCATTGGCCCAGGAGTGATCTTTGGTGAGGAGTTTTGCACCATCGCTATCTATAAAATAGGCCCGGCTATCGCCCAGCCAACCAATGATTGCGTGCTGCTGATTACCGTCCGCTATGAGGGCGGCGGCGACGATGGTGGACGCCGGCGAGTCTTGATCGTCGGAAGCTGTGGCGAGCGCTTTGACAGCTATTTGGGCGGCGTTGATGGCTGTGCGCATCGCGTCCTCGGGCACGCTGTCTGCGTCGGGCGGCAGGCCTGCCGACAGGCTTGCGCATAAGCTGTCGCGGGCGGCGAGTGC
>JAYTYG010000236.1:0-3290 GCA_043742585.1 Spartobacteria bacterium | reverse complement strand
GCCGGTTGTCCGGCTTCGGTGCAGAGTCGGAATTGGAAATCGTCGGCGGTGCCGATGCTGAGCGGCAACTTGAGCGGAGAGCCGGTATTGAGGAAAGGGAGGCCGGCCTCAATAATGCCGAGCCCCTGCGACAGCGGGAGGTGAAAGCGCCGATGGAAAGCCTCGGCAGTCACTGCATCGAGGGCCGCTGCGGTGGAAACCGCCAGCCTTAGCGTGGGCCAGTCGCGGCCTGAATCTTCGGCGGCAAGCAGTTGATAGTGAAATGGGGCCCCGTAAATGACCGTGGCCGAGGCCTCGCGCGCGGCAGTCAACATTTCGGCGGCAAGGTGGGACTCTTCGAGCACCACTGTCGCGCCCTCTAATAGATAGAGTACGATGGAAACCGCAAAGTGATGCGCCATGGGCAGTATCCACAGCACCCGGTCCTGATCCGTGATGCCGAGTCGCCGGTTCGCTGAGTGGACTCTCTCAAGTAAGGTGGCGTGACTCAGTACCACCCCTTTACTTTCCCCCGTTGTCCCGGAGCTGAATCGGATAAAGGCCGGCCCCAGTGCGTTTAATTGCGCTTCGGGAAAGCGCGCGGTAGCCGTTAACCGTAGCCATGACCACTCGCTGCCGTCGCTGGTTTCCTCACAGCCGGGCGCCGGAAGCCATGGCCGCGCGCCGGCGGAAATCAGCAGCTGCAGGGCGGTCAGCTCGATCTGGGCAAGCCGCTCGGGAATGGCCAGTTCCGAGGCGATCGGCACCAGACATGCCCCGCTTTTTAGAATGCCGAGAGCTAGTGCCACGTAATCCGGGCTGTTCTGGCAATGGAGCCCGATCCTAGGGACCCGGTTGCCGAGGAACTCTGCGGCGAGCAGCTCGCGTATGCGGGCGGCCACCAGATCAGCGCGGGCGATCAATTCGCCGTAGCTGCAGCTCCGGCTGCCGAGCACGATGGCGGGCCGTTGAGGATAGCCCCGGGCACGCGTGGCGATGAGGTCGGCAACGTTCACGCCCGGCCCTCCCCGACTTCGTTGCCGAGTAGATCCTGGCGCAGCGTGGCCCGCATGAGTTCGACCTCTTGCTCCGTAATCACGCCGTCGCGCCAGGAAAAGCTGACCGTTAACGAGCCGTCGCGTTCGCTGAAGAACAGCCCTGTGCCGGGTGGCGCGCAGACCGCAGGCACGTGCCACCCTTGTAAAAGGGGTGCCCCTGCTAAGGAATTGCATTCGGGTAGAAATTTGCCGGTATGCGAAAAGAAAAACGAGGTCAGGCAACCGCCGGAATTGGCCCGCAGAAGACGCAGGTAAAGCGGCGCCGGGATGCGTCTGAGCGCACCGCTCATGGTGGCAAAGGCTTGATGCATGCGCAGGCGGGTGTCCTTTGCGAATTGCTCCTGCAGCAGCATCGCCGCGTTGTTCAAATCCGCCGCCTGGGCCGCTGGTAAACAAAAAAATATTTGCGATACTTGGTTTTGCCAGATCGGATGCCGACTGCCGCGCTTGCGCTCCTGCACCGAACAGCCCGACTGGTAACTTTCTGGCTCGATGCCACGCTGGAGGAACAGCGCCCGGTGCGCCCGAGTCGCTGCCGCTAAAAACCAGCCGAGCTGAAAGACCCCTCTTGAAACGCTCTCAGCCCGCTGCGCGATGCGTGTGGTTTCTTCCCTGCTGAACTCTTCGACGCGAAAGCGGGCGGCCCCGGCCCGCAACCCCGCGCGCCCGAGCGATTGAATTCGGTAGCGTGAGTATTCGTAAAATCGATCTTTGAAGCGCCCGGCTTCAGCCAGCCAGTCGCGCCAGCTGAGCTTGCGAAAGCGGGCGGCCCCCCAGGACTCGGGATGGGCAACTGCGTCGGGCTGGTCTGCGAGTCGGGCTAACTCCAGCAGGAGCAGTTCGACCCCTTTTCCATCTAGGATGAGGTGTCGCCAATGGACCAGCAGCAACCTGCCGCCGTCGGCTGTGTGGACTAGATCGAACCCGACGTTGGCGGTGGCGGGCGAGTTTAGACGCTGCTCGCAGAGCGCCTGAAAGTCGCCCACTTCGCTGTGCTCAATCACAGGAAACACCGCCCGGGTTTCTGCCGACCATTCCCAGCGCGGCACTTGAAAAAGCGGGGTGATTAAGCGCGCGGCCGCGATAGGGCTGGCGTCGGCCAGGCGCGTTACGGCCGCCCGGAATCTGTCACTGTCGAAGCCGACCCCGAGTCGCAGCACGGTGACGCCTAGGTGCCGGCCTTGGCCTGCCTTGAGCATCATCCGCTCGATGGCATTGAGAAAGGCGTCCGCGCCGTTGATTGGGACTGACCGGGTCATGCCGGGTTACCTTGACTGAGTGCTGCGGCAAGGATTCGGACAGTGGAGAATGTGGCGCGTTGAATGAGTCTGTCGTCCAGTTTTAGTGCGAACTCCATCTCCAGCAGGAGCAGCAGTTGCATGATTGCCATCGAATCCAAGCCCGCCGCAAATAAGTCGTCGTCGATCCCGAATTCATCGTCGGTTTCAAGCAGTTCCCTGCGGATCAATTCAAGAAGTCGGATTTCATTCATTCTGTCGCCCGCACGCTAGTCCTGAGGCCCCCTCTGACAAGTCAATTGTTAAGCCGCAATCCGATGGAATCAGGTCCTCATCTAAATCCGGAAATGATCAGCCGTAAGAACGCGGCGAGCGCAGAGATTGAGGAGGTTATAGAAGTGCCTAACTGCACCCGCAAGGTGAGCGAGTCGGTCAGTAGAAATTGTCGGCACCTGTTTATTATGAACGAATTACGTTTCGCTGCTTGTCCATTCGGCAGCCCCCGCCACGGGCAATTTGTGACGAGTTTGGCCAATTTTAAAAAATGACACTGCGGGATTCCCCAGCACCAACGGTGTGGCCCATGGCAGCCCAGGGCACCGCCCTGGGGCATCGTGCAAATACAAGAAAGCCCTGAAGGGGCGACCTAATGGTGCGATTTGCTGGGGCACCGAGCCAAACCGGGGCACCACGCAGGGCTTACGCATCTAAAATAATCATTGGAAAGTGCAGATATTCGCGTGAGCCGATGTTGGCAAAATATTTACGCCAAAGGCGTTACGCCCTACAGCCCAGGGTTGTGAGGAACGAGCTACCCTGGGAACCGGCGAAAAAGAGAATCCAACCCCAACGCGGGTTGCGCCCAAGATCGTCCTTTGGCGGAACCGCGTTGCGGTTCGATCCGCTCTGGTTTAGTTCCCAGGGTAGGCCAGCAGCGGGCCTGCCCTGGGCTGGAGGACGTAATCCCGTTGGGATATATGAGGACCTGCAATTACAGCGAAATTAGATGCGTAAG
>JAYTYG010000235.1:0-7340 GCA_043742585.1 Spartobacteria bacterium | reverse complement strand
GGGCCTGCTACTACTAGGATTTTCGAGGCAATCGCCTTGGATGTGGCCCCGTTTCAATGACCTACAGGCGTCGGCCATGCCCCTGGGTTTTTTTTTACTTTCCGCTAAAGCCCTCGGCGCCCGCTGCCGACCTTTGATGCATGCAGTTGCGGACCTTGAATCGTAAAAATCGCAGTTCATCCCGAATTTATCCGCAGATTCACACAGATTTTCAAAACTATGCGAGTGGGCAAATCGAGTGAAATGAGAGCACCTCAATCATAAGACATGGAAGCTCATTCCTCGACTGTATCGCTGGAAATTTGTGTTAATCTGTCGGGCGATCGGCGGATACGTTCTGACGTTGAGTCGGACGCAAGCTTGTTCCCGGCTTTGACAGCTCCTTGTTTTATCCCTTTCGAACGCATTTTCTGATACCCAATTTCTAACATGAACGATTTTACCACGGACCGATTTCAACGCCGGCTGCTTGATACATTGGAGCAGGCTGAACAGGAGCCGCTGGCCTTTCTACCAGACTGGTGCCGCAGTATCGATCCGGCGCAGCGCCAGAAGATCCCTGTGATTTGTTGCGGCGCCAACTCTATGGGATGGTTCTTTCTCCAAGCCGCCAAGCATCTCGACATCATCGCACTCGTGGATGACTACAAAAAGGGCGCCACCTATTGCGGGCATGTCTGTATCGGCACCGAGGAGTTTGTGGCGCTCGCCCGGAAGCGGCCCGATGCAATATGCGTGAACCTGGCCCAGTGGGATCTGGGAGTCCGCTTTTTTAATAATTTAGCGCGCCGGTTTTCATTGCGAATGATCAACTTTTCGCAGGCCGTCCGCTTTTTTGAGTGCGATGACATGGACTTCCGACTCGCGGATTGGCGCCCCGCCATTCTGGCTCGCAAGCAGGAGTTCCTGAATGTCGCCGACCTGCTTTGTGATGAGCTTTCCAAGCAGACGCTGTATTCGGTTCTAACGCATCATTTAGATACCAATCGCGAGCATCTCCTCGGCATCAATCGCTCTTACGATGCTCACTATTTCCGCTCCGGTCTTTACGAGTTGCGCAGTGACGAAATCTTCGTGGATTGCGGCGCGGCGATTGGTGAGACGGTGGATCATTTCCTGGAAATCACCGAGGAGAAATTCCGTAAGCTCTATGCGTTTGAACCGGATCGCGCCAATTTCGCAGCGCTCTCGGAGCGGTTCTCGCGTTATCGTAATTTGCCGTTCTACAAAGACATCTATCTTTGCAATCAAGCCACTGGGGCGGAGGATCGGCGCGTGACATTCGCGCACGGTGGAGGGGAAGGCTCCCGGGTCGTGGATTGCGGCGAGGATGCGGCTGGTGGAATGGATCAAGTGCGCTTGGACTCTGTGCTGTCAGATGGCGCCAGCTTTCTGAAGCTCGACGTGGAAGGCCACGAGTTGGCGGCGCTACAGGGGGCCGAACAAATCATTCGTCAATGTAAGCCGCGGATTGCGGTTTGTGTCTATCATCGGGACGACGATCTATTGACCATTCCCGCTTATCTCAAGTCCTTGAATCCCGATTATAAGATCGGCTTGCGCCATTGTAATCAGGTGCGATTCGACACGATCTGCTTTGCGTTCTAGTCGAGTGGCAGCCCAGGGCTTACGCATCTAAAATGATCATTGGAAAGTACAGATATTCGCGGAAGCCGATGCTGGCAAAGTATTTACGCCAAAGGCGTTACGCCCTACAACCCAGGGTTGCGAGGAACGAGCTACCCTTGGAATCGGCGAAAAACAGAATCCAACCGCAACGTGGGTTGCGCCCAAGATCGTCCTTTGGCGGAACCGCGTTGCGGCTCTATCCGCTCTGGTTTAGTGCCCAGGGTAGGCCCGCAGCGGGCCAACCTTGGGCTGGAGGACGTAATCCCGTTGGGATATATGAGGCCTGAAATTACAGCGAAATTAGATGCGTAAGCCCTGGGTGGCAGCCACTGCGCGCCTTGCATTCTTAGACCTGTCTTTGTGAAACCGTTGATTCATCCACGCGACTATTGTGCGCCCGCTACCTTCGCCAAGGAGTTGGAAGATATATTTTTCCAACGCTGGATCTGTGCAGGTGTGCGCTCGCAACTCGCCGCGCATCAGGATTATCGCTGTATAGATATCGGCGGTGTATCGGTGATCCTCCAGAATTTCGAGGGGCAGATTAAGGCATTTAACAATGTCTGTTCCCATCGCTTTGCGCGCTTGCAGCCTGGGTCTGCGGGCAATCGCGAACTCATCTGTCCTTATCACGGCTGGCGATACAACCAGGAGGGACTCCCTCACATTGTGCCGAAGCGACCCACGATCTCTGAATTGTCAGCGGCTACACTTTGCGACTATCGCCTGAGCCGATGGCATGTCAGGACATTCGGGCCGATGGTCTTTATTAAAAAACAACACGCGGGCCAGGAGCTGCCGGCCGACGATCTGGAACGGCAGTTCGCCGCTTATTCTCCGGCTCTCTTGGCGTTGGGCGCGGCTTGCGGCGAGCTGGTGGAAAACACCGAATACAGGATTAAAGCCAATTGGAAGGTAGTCGTGGAAAATACCCTGGAGGGATATCACGTGGACTGCGTGCATCCTGAGTCGATCGGGAAGTTGGGAATTGCGGGGCTGAGTCCACGCGGGGCGGGGGATGGGAGCGGGGCGCCTGCGGTGGGCAGTGCCTTTACGTTCGCGGCTGAGAACTCGGCTGTATTCTCGCCTCTCGACCCAGAGCTGTCGGCGCGAATGGATCGGGCCTATCGGTTCCTGGCGCAGCGCCCGCAGCGGCTCACGGGTTACCAGCACTATTACTGCTTCCCGAATTTTGTCTCGGCCTCCACCCGTGGGGAATCCTTCAGTCTGCAGCGGATACTGCCGATAGATGAAAGCACGACACAGCTAACCAGTTATTTCTTCGCCACAAACGGTCTGGAGAATCTTTCCAAGCTCGATGCCGCCATGAAGCGCCAGTTTTACAAGTCGGCCGGAGATTTTGTGCGACAGATCTTCTCCGAGGATGTGGGCATCTGCGAGCAAGTCCAAAGCTCCGTGGGCTTTGCTCACGGGCAGGGCGTGCTGAGCGATGAAGAAGAACGAATTTGCGCCTTTCACCGGGCATACCAATCGGCGATGGTTTTAGCGGGATCTTAAGCCGTGGCCTGAGCTGAGTATTCGGGTGCTTAAAAGATCCTAATCTGCGACACATAACCCTTTGCATAACCTGAATTTGACGTGACCGATGGCGGCGAGCTGCTTTTAAGCGTTTAGCTCAACCGTTTCCCTCCGCGCCAAGTTTCTTTCCCTATTATTTATCCATGGATGCCAATCAGTTTGTTAGACATTTCGAAGATGCGGTCGAAGGCATTGCGCCGGAGTCGCTGAGCCCAGAGACGCGTTATCATGTGATTCCTCAATGGGATTCGCTGGCGTTGCTGTGTTTGCTGGCAATGATTGACTGCGAATACGAGGTGCAGGTGGGCGGCGCGGAGCTCAAGACATGTGATACTTTGCAGGATATCTTTAACCTCATTCTAACTAAGAAAGCCTAGGTTATGGCGCTGGCGACTCTGACTGGTGTGCGGGTGGCGGGAATTGCCTCTGCGGTCCCCAAGCAGATCGTTTCCAATTCCGATTATACAGGCGTCCCGCCAGAGCAGTTGGAGCGGATCATTAAATATACCGGTATTCAGTATAGGCGCTGGGCGCCAAAGCACCTCTGCTGCTCTGATCTCTGCCACGCAGCGGCTGAAAAGCTGATGCAGGAGTTGGGTTGGAAGCCGGAGGATATATCGGTTTTGGTGTTCCTAACTCAAACACCGGATTATCCGTTGCCGGCCACTGCGCAGTTACTGCAACAGCGCCTGGGGATCTCGCCGAGTTGCCTGGCATTCGATGTGAATCTCGGGTGCTCGGCGTATACTTACGGCCTGTTCACCGTAGGCAGTATGTTACAGGCGGGCCGCCTTAAGCGCGGCTTGGTCCTGGCGGGAGATGTTTCCAAAATGCACGGCGACTCGGATCCCGCCAGCGCGATGCTTTTCGGCCACGGCGGGAGCGCCACGGCCTTGGAGTTTTCCGAGGACAGCGCTCCCATGCATTTCGAGCTCGGCAGCGACGGCGGCGGGTTCAAAGTGATCTATGTCCCGGCTGGTGGCGCGCGCAATCCCGTGGGGCCGAATGCGTTCCGCAAAGATGCGCTGGAGACCGGCGGGTCGCGCTCGGAGACCGATGTGGTGCTGGATGGCGCGGATATTATTAACTTCACGCTGCGTGAGATTCCCGGCTCGATCAACCGGCTCCTAGGCCGGGCTGGCCGACAGGTGGCTGATGTTGATCATTTTGTTTTCCATCAAGCCAATCAGTTCATCAATAATCAGGTCGCTAAAAAACTCAAAATCAGTCCGCTCCAGGCGCCTTCCAGTCTCAGGAACTTCGGGAATACGAGTTCGGCGACGATCCCCCTGACCATCACCACTGAGTTGCGCGCCCAACTCGCAGCAGGCCCGCGGAAGCTGGTGATGTCTGGCTTCGGCGTCGGTTTGTCCTGGGCCTCAGTTTACTGGGAGCCGCAGGGCGTTGTTTGCCCTGAGCTCATTGAGTTATGAGTCATCCCTTCGATCTCAGCGGGAAGACATTTTTGGTCACGGGCGCGACTGCAGGATTGGGGCGACAGACAGCTATCTCAATCTCTGAGATGGGTGGTCGGGTGATCGTGACAGGGCGGCGGGAGGATCGCTTGGCGGAAGTGCTGGGCGCGTTAACTGGATCCGGACATAGCTCTTTGAAGGCGGATTTGAGTATAGGTAACGAGCGCGATGCATTGGTGGAGCAATTGCCGCAGCTCAATGGGGTGGCGCATTGTGCCGGGGTAACATTGCTGCATCCCTTTAAGTTCAGCGATGAAGCCAGGTATAAGAGTGTCTATGCGGCCAACCTCGATGCCCCGTTTTTTCTCACTCAGAAAATCTATAATACTCAGCGCCTGCTCCGCGGGGCTTCGCTGGTGTTTGTTTCTTCCCTGGCCCCTTTTACTGGCACCAAGGGACATTCCATTTATGCGGGCTCAAAGGCTGGCGTCGTCGCGCTGGCCCGGGTGCTGGCGCATGAGCTTGCCCCGGATCATATCCGCTCAAATAGTATCGCCCCGGCCATGGTGAAGACCGAGGTGGTGACCGCTTATATCGCGCAGGTTTCCGAAGAGCGCGCCCAAGCCGATGAAGCGCGTTACCCGTTGGGTTATGGCGAGCCGCGTGATGTGGCGAATGCGATCGTTTTCTTCCTGTCTTCAGCCAGTAAATGGATCACGGGTTCTAACTTGATTATGGATGCCGGACTTACATGAATAATCCCTTCGATCTTACTGGTAAAACGATCCTCGTGACCGGCGCCAGCGGCGGTCTCGGCTCTCAAGCGGCCATCTCAATCTCACGAATGGGGGGGCGGGTTTTGTTGGTGGGCCGCAACCAAGACAAGCTTCAGGCTGTGCGCGACCGTATGGTCGAAGTGGCTGCGGTGCCTGGAGTGTCTGACGGGGCAGGGGCGGGCCACCAAATCCACGGGGTCGATCTCGCGGATAGTTCGGCGCGGAGTGCGTTGGCTGGGATTCTGCCGCCGCTCGATGGGATTTCGCACTGTGCCGGGATGACCTTGTTGCAGCCATTCAAGTTCGTAACCGAGAGCCAGTATGAGGAGGTATATAGAATCAACGTCGAGGCGCCTTTATTTCTAACTCAGAGACTGCTGAAAAATAAACGCATCCTGCCCGGAGCGTCCCTGGTGTTTGTCTCTTCCATTTCGCCACTGGCTGGATTTAAAGGTCACTCGGTTTACGCAGGCAGTAAGGCAGCTATCAGCGCCGTGTCCCGCGTGTTAGCTCACGAGTTGGCGCCGTCTCGGATTCGCTCCAATACCATTTCCCCGGGAATGGTTAAGACTCAGGTCATGGACGAATATCAAAGACAGATGTCTGCCGAATTCGTAGCCGCTGATGATGCGCGATATCCGCTCGGATACGGAGAGCCTGAGGACGTGGCTAACGCGATCATCTTCTTTCTTTCCGAAGCCAGTAAATGGATCACCGGTTCGAATCTAGTCATGGATGGGGGTTTAACTTAATTCGCGATGCCAACTTTTTCTATAGATGATGTCCGTTTGGTGGGCGTGGGCGCGGCGGTCCCAGCGCTCCAATATGTGAGTTGGGAGTCCCATGGACTGCCTCCCGATGCTTTTCCACGCTGGCACCGTGACAATCGCAGGCCCTATTCGCGGGCTGCGCGCTGGGAGGATTGCCAGTCGGATTACTGTGTCCAAGCTGCGCAGGTTCTTATTGAGAAGCTCGGCTGGAATCCTGCCGAGATCGATCTGGTGGTGATGGTGACTGTCACCCCGGACTATCCGATTCCAGCCACCGCCATCATTATTCAGGATCGCCTGCAAATCCCTAAGTCCGCTGCGGCGTTTGATTTGCCGGGTGGCCCGACTGGTTTGCTTCACGGGATGCAGTTAGTTAGCAGTATTCTGGCCGGCGGACATTTGAAGCGCGCCTTGTTATTCACTGGCTGGATCTCAAAAATCGTGGAGTCGCCCTCGGACATGGAGTCGCCCGGAAATGTCTGTGGCGATAATGGCACGGTGTTGGCCTTCGAATATTCGCAGGGCGCACCGTCGCTGTTTTTCGATTTCGGTGGGAACGGTGAATCTTACAAGACGATGTATATGCCCGTCGGTGGGACTCGCAATCCGCCGGTCGCCGAGATGTTTTCCGGGCCGGGTTCGGCAGTGAGAGCGGATCATCCTGCGAATCAGATTTGCACGGATGAAGCCGAGGTCGGCGTCATCGCTGAGGCGCAATTGCCGGATTCCGTTCGCAGAATGCTGACGCTCGCTGGGCAAGCAGTGGAGGCGGTCGATGAGTTTTACGTCCAGCCACTGCCGCTTCTGGTCGAGGACGCTATCCGCAAAAACCTCGCAATCTCCAAAGATAGATTTCACGGCTACCTGTATGAGTATGGGAACTGTCGTTCGGGCGGGATCCCGGTGGCGATGCTTGCGTGCAGCCAGACAGCCCTGCGCAATGGTCGCTGTGTGTCCGTGTTCGCGTCGATGGGCATGGGCTCTTCTTGGGGGAGCGCTCTGGTGGTCACCGAAAATCTTGTGTGCCCGGATTTAATCGAGGTTTCAACCAGCGCGGAGTCGAGCGATCTCGGCATTCCCAACGCTTGAAAATGAGCGCCGGGCGGGATGTTTCCTCGGATCAACGTGAGGCCAGGGTTTACGCATTTAAAATGACAGTAGGAAAGTGCAGATCCTCCCGTAAAGCACTGGAGGCAAGTTCATCTACGCCA
>JAYTYG010000234.1:0-4013 GCA_043742585.1 Spartobacteria bacterium | reverse complement strand
CCTTGGCGCAGGACTCGCGACCCTTACTCCATCATGGTCTCGGAGTTTATGCTCCAGCAGACCCAGGTCATCACCGTCATCGATTTCTTTCAGCGCTGGCTGGTGCGGTTCCCGACCTTTCAGGCTTTGGCGGCCGCCCACGAGGCGCAAGTCCTTCATGCCTGGCAGGGATTGGGGTATTATTCCAGGGCCAGAAATCTGCATCGGGCCGCGCAACTCGTGGTCTCAGATCATGGCGGCCAATTGCCGGATGATTTGGCTGCGATTGCCCGTTTGCCAGGGGTCGGCCCGTACACCGCTGGCGCAATCTCAAGCTTCGCCTTCGATCGTGCGACTCCTGCGGTCGACGCGAATATCGCCCGGGTTCTGGCGCGCTTGCTGGACTTCAACGCGCCCATCGATTCCACCCCTGGCAATGCCCTGATTTGGCAGGCAGCCCGGGAGCTTTTGCCGAAGGCACACGGCTGCGAGCATACCTCGGCGTTGATGGAGCTGGGTGCCTTGGTTTGTTTGCCGCGCCAGCCTAAATGTGGGAGTTGCCCGGTGCACGAGTGGTGTCTGGCCAAAAATCCGGAGCGATTGCCGGTGAAAAAAGCCCGCCGTCAAACGGTGCGCCTGGCTGAGGACTGTGCGTGGATTGTCGAAGACGAACGCGTGCTGCTGCAACAGCAGACGGGGGCCCGCTGGCGTGGGCTTTGGAAGCTGCCTGAGCTCGACGGCGCGGGTCTTGGGCGGCCGCTCGTGGAGCTCGAATATCCGTTTACACATCACCGGGTCACTTTACGCGTGTTTTCACAAGCGGTCCCGGAATGCCTTCGGTCCGGACAGCGCTGGTTTACAAGAGCGTCTCTTGAAAAAGAGGCCGCATTCGCTTCTGCTCATCTCCGCGCCGTCCGGGCCCTGCTCGCCACCTAATAGCGCTGCGGCGGGAGACGCTGCTTTTTCACGTCGATGCGTCCCCGCACCGTCATGCCGCTGCACCGCCGCACCACTGCCATTAAGTTAAGGAATCGGACGGCGGAACGGTGGATGAACGGCCGTGGAATCGCACCGGTATCGTGGCCTTTCAGGCCACTGATCGCTAACGTGTGTTACCCATGTCGTTGCCCTGGGCTTTCACCTTTTCGCACCTTCGGCGCTCGGAATCGCCCCGGCCGTTACTTGTTAGCCATTGCTGACTATTATTTTGGTCATGGATATGCGGTCTTTTTTGTTAATTTAATGGCAGTGCACCGCTGCCATGCCGAGGCGTTACGCGATGCCGCCAAAGGTGACGTAATCGTCGAGATCGAGTAAGTCGGCCCACGTCACAATGTCATCGCGCTTAGGGGCAATCGCTTTATGCATTCCGTTGAAAAACTCGCGCGTGTCCGGATCACTGGGCGTCCGGGAATCCTGATGGGCAGACCACAGGGCGATCTCGGCGTCGGAACGTTTGTGGAGCTGATGGGCGCGGATCCATTCCAGGATTTCGCCATCGCCCTGAGCGGTGGTCAGCGCGGCCTTTAGCGGTTCGGCGTCGATTCCCATGAACTCCAAAACCCGCTGATCGAGGGGGCAGTTGTAATGATATTCGCCGCTGGACCCGGCGATGGAGGCGCGTCCTTTATCGAGCATTCGAGGCAGGAGCACATAACCGCCGAGTCGGGCTCGGGCGCTGCGGGGCGGTTGCTTGGTCAGGTCTGGTGTATGCATAGATGTTAATATCGGATGATGAGTTCGCTGGCGGGCAGGCGGACCTTGGGAAGCGTGGCGTATTTGTCGTCGTCGGCGCGGTAACCCAGGGCGCAGGCGCAAAGGGTGCCGAGTTGCTGGGCGGGCAAGCCGAAGAGCGCATCGTATTGTTGGGGAATAATGCCTTCGAGCGGGCAGGCGTCGATACCGAGCATCGCGGCACTGGTCAGTAAGCCGCCAAACGCCAGGTAGGCCTGATAGGCGGCCCATTCGGCGATGATTTGGCTGCGCGGCCCGGTGACGAGGTTGCCGATGATCATCTCTCGGTAGCCCGCCAGGGATTCCACTGAGCCGCCCCGGATCTGAGCCGTGAGCGCGAGAAAACGATCCACATCGGCAGCCGTAAAAGTCAGCTTTCCTGCAAAAACCACCAGGTGCGAACAATCGCGGGGCTGGGTCTGATTCCACGACATGGCGGGCAGTTGCGCCTTGATCGCGGGATCGGTGACTACGATGAATTTGTAAGGCTGCAAGCCGAAGCTCGAGGCGGAAAGAATGAGAGACTGCTCAAGCGTGGCCCAATCGGCGGCGGCGATGGTTTTTGCGGGATCAAACTTCTTGGTGGCATAGCGCCATTGGAGCTGGTCGATGAGTGTTTTGTTTGGGGTGGGTATCACGGTTGTCTGTGTATTTGCTGGTTGATTGCGGAAGTAAATTGTTCGCGGAGCGCTTATCTCCCACGGATATTTGTCAGTCAGGCATTGAAGAAGCCGCCATTCTGTCCACTGCGGCCACTGCGGCCACTGCGGCCATTTCGTCCATCTGCGACCGCCGGCAAACAGATGCGCTACTACGTGTCTCCCTGGTCCCCGCGCTCTTCCAAGCTGCGCAAGACGTCGCTGCGATCTTCCACCTCGTCCCAAACATCGCGACTAACATAAATCGGGGCGCGCTGTTGGATCGCCAGTGCAAGGCAATCGCTCGGGCGCCCATCAAGTTCGATGATTTTTTTCTCAAAGAGCTCGTTTTCCGCACTGATGATCAGCCGGGCAAAATAGGTTTCGCTTTTTAGATCATTAATGATGACCCGATTGACCTTAGCGCCCAACGCGGCCATCAAGTGACCCATGAGATCATGCGTCAACGGCCGCTCCTTTGGGGTGCTGTTCATGAACATGGTGATCGCCGCGCCCACGCTTTCGTCGACATAGATGACGAACACCTTTTCCTCATTGCCTATGAACACGGCCCGGCCGGAATTAAACGGCAGGACAGCGCGCACTTGGACATCTACGACGGCTTTGCTCATGACGTTTGGAAGCTAAGCGCCTTCGCCCGTCTTGACAAGGAACGGACTGAGCTGATCTGGATTCCATTTGAGCTACGCACAGAGATGACGCTGTGGTGGCCCCAATGCCGGGCTCTGCAACAGGGGCCGGAGATCGTTCGAGCGGGTGTTTTTGAGAGTGTTTGCGCGGGGCGCTTAAAGTTTTTCTGTATCGACTCTCGACAGATGCACTTGGAGTTCCATATTTCGCCCCCGCTATGCAGCAGCCTTGGGATATTCCTTCCGCCATTTCACTCTACAATATTGATCGTTGGGGCCTCGGCTACTTTTCGATCAATGACGCCGGTCATATTTCGATCTGCCCCACGCAGAATCCGGCGACGCCGATCGATATCATGGACGTGGTCAATGAGGCGCGCACCGAGCACGGACTGGGGTTCCCCATGGTGCTGCGCTTTCAGGATCTGCTCCGGCACCGTGTGGAGACGATCAACAAAGCCTTCAATGCCGCCATCGAGGAGGCCTCTTACAAGAACGTTTATCGCGGCGTTTTCCCCATCAAAGTCAATCAGCTCCGCGAAGTCGTAGAGGAAATCATGGAGGCGGGCGCCGCTTACCATTTTGGCATCGAAGCCGGAAGCAAGCCCGAGTTGCTGGCCGCCCTGGCCATTCATCGCGATCCGGAGTCGCTGATTATCTGCAACGGCTACAAGGATTCGCTTTTTATTCAGAATGCTTTGCTGGGCCGCAAGCTGGGCAAGCGCGTGATCCTGGTGGTGGAGAAGCTCGAAGAACTTTTTCAAATCCTCAGCGTTTCAAAGGAAGTCGGCGTCGAACCCATGATCGGAGTCCGAGTCCGTCTGGCGGCCAAGGGCTCCGGCAAGTGGGCCACCAGTGGCGGTGAAAATGCCAAGTTCGGATTGAGCACTGCGGATCTGGTGGCCGCGAGCAATGCCCTCAAGGAGGCGGGTCTGGCCCATTGCCTGAAACTGGTGCATTTTCATGTCGGCTCGCAGGTGCCGGACATTGGCACCATCAAGCGCGCGGTGCG
>JAYTYG010000233.1:0-4535 GCA_043742585.1 Spartobacteria bacterium | reverse complement strand
GGCTCGAGTCCAGATAGGTAAGCGCGCGACCCCTGAAGCTATTGCCGCCTGGCTGCATGTCCGGGGAGCGGATAAGCCACGGTTTTTCAACACGGCGTCCAGCGAGCACCCACTGGATTTATTCGATTCGCAGTTCTTCAATCATATCAAAAAACTGGCGACCTTTGAGTTAGGCGTTTCCGATGTTACAGGGCGCGATTTGAGGACTGTATTTATCGAAGGGGCAGTGCCGTCGCTGCTGATTACGCTGCCTGCATTTGTGGTGGGGCTTGCGATGGCTGTCAGTCTTGCACTTTACCAGGTGTTTGTCCGCAACTCGGCCATGGACACGGTGGGGGTGATCGGCGCTGTGGCGCTCATGAGTCTGCCGGCAATGGTCTATATTATTTTTGGCCAGGCGATCGTGGCATTGGCTTTTAATTATTTCCCGGCGTTTGGATTCAGTCTGTCCGGACTGGGCACGGTGAAGTTTCTGCTCCTGCCCGTGACATTGATCGCAGTGATGGGGTTGGGCAGTGATGTGCGGCTATATCGGGCAATTTTCGTGGAGGAAATCGCTCAGGACTATGTCCGCACGGCGCAGGCCAAGGGCGTTTCCAGCACGCGTCTGCTTTTCGTGCATGTGCTCAAAAACGGGATGATCTCGCTCATCACCCTGGTGGTCGCGCATTTGCCGCTTTTGGTCATGGGCTCGCTGCTGGTGGAAAACTTTTTCGGGATTCCAGGGCTCGGTAATACGTTGGTGCTGGCTATTCATCAGAGCGATAGTGCGATGGTATTTGCCTCTGTCTATTTGGGGTCAATTCTTTACTTGCTGGGGCTGATGCTCACTGACGTTTGTTATGCCTTGGTCGACCCCCGAATCCGATTGAGCTGATGATACATTCCTTTGTTAGTTTCTGGGTCGCACTCGCGCAGGGTTTTTATGCGTGGGTGCTGACTGTCTTGGATAATATCTGGTTCCAAAACGCTCTGGTGCTTTCCGGGCTGGCGCTGGTGATCTGGCTGCTTGTGGCCGGGGCTCGGAATGAACGCTGGAAGCGAGCTTGGACTCGGTTTCGCAAGGATCGGTTGGGGGTGGTATCCGGGTTGGTGATTGCGCTCTATCTATTGGTGGGGACGCTGGAGATGTTGCAATTGCCGACGGCAAATTCGTCGCGCCTGAGTATTCTGGGTTGGCTGACATCTGGCGTGGCCCAGGAAAAGAGTTATAGCGCGCCTATGGCGCGGGTGTCGTTTTCACTCAGCAAGCCTGAGCCCTTGCTGGGCTGGCATTTATTAGGCACCGACGCGCTGGGTAAAGATACGCTGCTGCAAACCCTGCGCGCTTGCCGTACCGCTTTGATTATTGGGGGCTTCACCTCGGCTATCTATATCCCGATGGGCACGTTATTTGGGATTTTGGCCGGATTCCATCGGCGATGGGTGGATGATCTCATCCAATATATCTATAGTACGCTGGCGTCGGTGCCGGAAATCCTGCTGTTGGTTTCCATCCTGATGGTGCTAGGGAAAGGCCTCGGCACCATGTCCATCGCCCTCGGCGTGACAAGCTGGGTGGGGCTCTGCCGCTTGATCCGCGGTGAAACCATGCGCCAAGCTGAACGGCCTTATATCGATGCCGCAAGGGCCCTCGGTCAGTCCCAGTGGAATATCGTTACCCACCATCTGCTTCCCAATGTCCTGCATCTTGTCCTCATTAATTTCGTGCTCGGATTTTCCGGGCTGATTCTCACCGAGGCGATCTTGAGCTATCTCGGCGTGGGCGCCCCGGTGGGAACCGCCAGTTGGGGCTCCATGATCGACGGTGCGCGCGGTGAGTTCAGCCGGGAACCGTTGGTTTGGTGGAATCTCGCGGCAGCGTCCGGCGCGCTCTTTGGGCTGGTGCTGCCGCTGAATCTTTTTGGGGATTCATTGAGGCGGGCGTTTGATCCAAAGCGCGGCTGATTCATTTTGTTATAACTGTATTTTTTCTCCATGACCGCACCTCTCCTTGATATCCGCGACTTGCGCATCTCTTTCGACTCTGAACATGGGCCGGTGCCAGCAGTAAAAGGGATCTCATTTCAATTGGCAGCGGGCGAGACCCTGGCGATTGTCGGCGAGAGCGGCAGCGGCAAGAGCGTGACCGGCCTGGCGCTGACCCGCTTGCTGCCTGAACCCCCGGCGCTCTATGAGTCCGGGGAGATTTTATTTCAAGGTCGCGATGTCCTGAAGATGCCGGCCCGCGAACTGCGCGCTATGCGGGGTGCGAAGATTTCCTATATTTTCCAAGAACCGTCCACTTCGCTTAACCCGGTCTTTACGATTCGCAATCAGATAGCGGAGGCGATTCGGCTGCATCGGCCTTTGGTGAAGGATATAGATGCGGAGGTGCTGAAGTATTTAGATTTGGTGGGGATCGTGGATGCGGCCAAGCGGATGAATGATTATCCGCATCAGTTGAGTGGGGGGATGCAGCAGCGGGTGATGATAGCGATGGCGTTGAGTTGCGAGCCGGACTTGCTGGTGGCCGATGAACCGACGACGGCGTTGGACGTGACTATACAGGCGCAAATCATCGACCAACTCAAAGAGCTCAAGGCGCGGTTGCGCATGTCGATTATTCTCATCACCCATAACTTCGGGATTATCAGCGGAATCGCAGATCGGGTGGCTGTGATGTTCCGGGGCCGGATCGTGGAATATGGGGATACGGAGAGTGTGCTTAGAAATCCGCAGCATGCCTATACGCGGGCGCTGATCGACTGTATCCCGAAGCTGGGAATGCAGCGTAAACGGTTGACAACGATCGACCACGCGGCGCTGGAGGAACAGTGTGGCAGCGAGGGTGGCAGACAGGGCTTACGCATCTAATTTCGCTGTAATTGCAGGTCCTCATATATCCCAACCAGAGCGGATCGAACCGCAACGCGGTTCCGCCAAAGGACGATCTCGGGCGCAACCCACGTTGGGGTTGAATTCTCTTTCTCGACGGTTCCCAGTGTAGCTCGTTCCTCGCAACCCTGGGCTGTAGGGCTTAACGCCTTCGGCGTAGATGCATTGCAGGCAGTGTCTTATGCGAAGATCTGCACTTTCCAATGATCATCTGCAGCGGGTTTCTTTCGGATGGCACCCAAGCAGGTGGCAAGTGAATAGAGCGCCAGCCCCATATATCACCCGGGCACCCCGTCCTGGCGCCATTCAACTGAAAACCGCTATAGATGCGTCAGCCCTGCCTGCGACGACCTTCTACAGCGCGTCGCGGAGGATGCCGAAGATGTCTGTATTATCCATGAACCCGTGCAGCTTTTCCGAGCCGTCGCCTTTGCCGATCGCCACGACATCCTCCGTGGAATTAAGCGCCTGCGGGGTTTGGAACGCGGACGGCTCAGTTTTTGAGCTTGGGCCATTGGGCCCGGTCGCCCAGGTGATGGACGGATAACCGGCGCCATTGATGCCTAAAAGCGCGACGCCGTGGTCCTGCAACGGGCCTGCTCCGTTTAGACTCAGGCCGCCGATGGAGTGTTTGCCGACGGAGATGATGAGGGATTGTTTGCCGGCGTATTTGTTGGCGATGGCGATGGCCTGGTCCAGCGCGAGTGTTTCCTGGAGCGTGCGTTCGCCTTGATTGGTTTCGGCGGCTTGGGAGCAGAGCGCGTCGTCGACTATCAGCACGTAGCCGGCGCCGTTGAGTTGTAGGAATTCGATGGCGCGCCGGACCATATCCGAGAGCGAGGGTTGACTGCTGGCGGTCTCGATCTGATCGCTAAACGCCATGGAGCCAGGGGCGAAAATGCCCACCAAACCGTTGGTACGATAGGCCGGGGCATTCTCCAGCTCGGCTTTGGTGGAGACGATTTCATGGTCAGTGTCGCCGAGTTCCTTGAGCAAATTGCGGTGGTCTTTGCGCAGGCCTTTTTCGGCTTCAGGCAGGAATTCGGCGCTGCCGCCGCCAAGGGCGACGTCGAGCTTGGTTTTTTTAGCGAACTGCAGGGCGATCTGATCGGTGTCCCGGGCGTCAGCCAAGTGCGCGTAAAAAGCGGCAGCGCTGGGGTCGGTGAGCTTCCCGTTGGTGACCAGGCCCACGGAGCGGCCCTGGGCTTTGGCGAGTTCGAGAATGGTTTGGAGCGATTGACCTTTGAGCCCAGTCGATAGATTGCGCTGGGCGACCTTTTGACCCGTGGCCAGAGCGGTTGCCGCAGCTGCGTCGTCGGCCACGGCGCGGTCCAGAGCGGCATTGGACATCATGGACAGATGCGGAAAGGCTTCGAGCTCGAGCCGGTTGGCAGCCCCGCCTTTATACAGACGTGCGGCGGCAAGCTGCCGGGTGACCATGCCATCGCTGACAAAGAGGATGATGCCGAAGGGTTTCTGGACGACCCAAAGTTGAATATAGAAAAAACCGAAGGCGGCAAAAAGTCCCAGGCAGAATAGTGCGAGAAGTTGATTGCGGAGCTTCATTGGGGGCGGATTCAAAGGGGCTGCGGAAGGATTGGCAATGAGGATCTCGTTGGGAATTATGAGGGATGAAGGATGAATGATGAGGAGGCGGA
>JAYTYG010000232.1:0-4876 GCA_043742585.1 Spartobacteria bacterium | reverse complement strand
TGAATTATTTTTAACCCGGATGAGCGACCGGCCGATGCCCGAGGGCCGATTCAGATTAAGCCATGCTAGGTGCATGGTTTTCAAGTGCCACGAGGGCATTAAAAGCGCTCAAGTGTGCTTTATTGAACGCTATGGGAATCTATGCAGGTAATATGAATGTTATATGAAAGCTGTATTATGAAGACTATAGGCACGATAAAAAGCTGGGCTCAGTTACTGGTCGTGGCTGGCTGTTTTTCAGCGCAAATCGCTGCGGCTGGTCAGCAGAGCGTTTGTATCCAGAAACATAATGAAAATGCCCACGTCTCTGAGGTCAGGCGCGGCGGTAAACTGGTGGCCATCGCCGTCTATTCGCCGGGGCAACAAGAAGCGCCATTGCCGGATGATTTGGTAAAAGCCGGACCGGGTCGCTGACCTGCGGTTGGTGAGGAAATATACGCCGCATGGGACTACGACTTTTTACTATAGAGCGGAGCGCTGAATGGGATGGCCACGGTAACGAGTGAAAGTATTAGCGATCCGGCGGCAGCGTGGTAGAGGCGGCGGGTGAGTATTCGCTGTTTATTGATTTTCTTGCTGGGGCTTTTTGCGGGCAATAGCTGTCTCTGGGCTTTTGAACAAGTTGCTTGCGCTATCGACCACGGCTTCGTTTGGGTGCGAGTTGATACGCGGGTGGGCGCTTTAAATTTCCTGCTCGATTCCGGCGCGGGATCTTCTGTGTTGGATCTCGCGTCGGCTCGGCGTCTGGGGTTGGACCGAGGCGCTTCGGAGTTGGTTGAGGGAGTGCTCGGCAATAGCTCGGCGCAGCGGGAGCAAGGATTCAACGGCCGGGTGGGCAATGTGGCGCTCACCAAGAGTCTCCTGGCAATGGATCTGCGCGGTCTCAGCGGCGTCGCTGGCCGGCGAGTAGACGGTTTGCTCGGAGTTGATTTTTTCCGGCATCAAGCCGTGCAGATTGATTGCAAGGGGCGCACGGTGCGGCTGGGCACGAGTTCCGAGTTGGTCGGCGATCTCAGCCGGGCTAAATCTGTGTTGGCGTTGGCCGCCGTAAAGGATGCTATTTGTCTAGAGTCGGTGATCAACACTCGGCGCGCCTTATTGCGGGTGGATACTGGTTGCACTTCGCCGTTGGAGTGGACTCCGCTGGGTGCGCGAGGGAGTCTATCGTCGACAGCGCTCGGTGTGTCCGCCGCGCAAGGGCCGCGGGTGAATGTTAGCCTGCAACTAGGCCCGTCGGTGTTCCCTTCCATCTCGACTGGCATCCATCGGCAGGGCGGATTTTCCGGAGAGAATGGGCTGTTGGGGAATGGATTCTGGTCGCGATTCATCGTGACGATCGATGTGCCGAGCAAACGACTGGTCCTGCAGGAACCAAATCCTGCGCGGCCATAGTTTTGCCGCAGTATAGCCAGCCGATTTCAATGGAGCATACGGTGGAATCTAACGCAGAGGCGCCGAGGCGCAGAGTATAGGAAACGGAAGGATATAGGACGGCCCGCACAGTCAGAGCCGGGACCGGTTACTATTAATTGAGGCGGAGGTTCCCCGGTTTATCCGCTCCAAGTGCAGCTGCGGGAATTTGGGCGGAACTGCGGATTGGTTCTTTCATTCAATCTGGTCGGCCCATTAATGAATCTGTCTTCATATATGTCTCCTTTATGCGCCTGATTCTTTCTGCAGCCATACTCTCTGCCAACGCCACATCGATGCTGTCTGCGGTCGCCCAACCTGCGGTCGCCCAACCGTTGGTCGCCCAGGCGGGTGGCTCTCAGGATTATCGGTATAAGATCGAGACGCTCTTCGAGGGTGTGCCACAGCCCATGCAGTTCCAAATAGCGCCGGATGGGCGGATCATTTTCATCGAGATACAAGGCAAGGTGCGGATCTTTCATCCGGATAGTAAGCTGATGGTGGATGCAGGCTCAATTCCGGTGTATTTGGCGCAGGAGAATGGGCTTATAGGAATGGCGCTGGACCCCGGGTTCGCGGTGAATCACTGGATTTATCTGCTGCATTCGCCCGTGGATTTTAAGGGACAGCATATCAGTCGCTATACGATGGAAGGCGATAAGCTGAATCTGGCCAGCGAGAAGATCCTGATTACTTATGAGGAACAGCGGGAGCAGTGCTGTCATCATGCAGGTTGTCTGCGGTTTGGGCCCGACGGTTGTTTGTATTTTTCGACCGGCGATAATACGAATCCCTTCGACAGTGATGGTTTTTCACCGATTGATCTGGCGCCAGGGCGTAGCGCATGGGACGCCAATAAGTCGGCGGCAAATACCAATGATCTGCGGGGTAAGATCAATCGGATCAAGCCCACTCCGGCGGGCGGGTATACGATCCCTCCTGGAAATCTTTTTCCGCCCGGAACGCCTAAAACCCGCCCGGAGATCTATGTGATGGGCTGCCGCAATCCTTGGCGTTTTAATTTCAATCCCAAGACTGGCACGCTCTATTATGGGGATGTGGGCAATGATTCACACGGCGACAGCGCTGAGCGCGGGCCGCAGGGTTATGACCTTATTAATCAGGTCAAAAAGCCCGCTTTCTTTGGATGGCCCCTTTTTCGCGGGAACAATGCTGCTTACTCAGCTTACGATTTTGAGCGCCAAAAGGCCGGCGCACGATTTGATCCGGCGCACCCGATCAATGTAAGTCCTAACAATACAGGTTTGCGTGACCTGCCTGCGGCCCAGCCGGGCTGGATTTTCTATCCTTACGGGAAGTCACCGGAGTTCCCTGAACTCGGCGAGGGTGGGCGCACGGCCTGCGGTGGGCCTGTGTTTCACTGGAAACCGGAGTTTGAGAAGTCGGGGGGATTTCCAAAGAAATACGATAACTGTCTACTGATTTCGGACTGGCAACGGCCGTTTTTGAAATGGGTGCGGTTGGATGAGGAAGAGAAGCTTGTAGCTATTGAGCCGTTTACGAGCGCTGTGGCACTGTTAACTTCGGAAAACAAAGGCGACCTGGCGGGTGCCTTTCCTCTGCGGCGCCCGGTGGACATGGCGTTTGATGGAAGTGGTGCGTTGTATATTTTCGATTACGGAACGACTTGGGGCGCGAACAAAGATTCGAGGCTCATCAAGATTACCTATCAATCTGGAAACATTGCACCAGTCGCCAAAGCTACGGCAAAGCCGGGAATGGGCCGGGAGCCGTTGACCGTGGAGCTGTCGAGCGCGGGGACAAAGGATTTGGATGGGGACGCGGTGACTTATACGTGGAGTCTGCAGCCGGGCGGAAAGGTGATTTCCACGGAGCCTAATCCGAAGGTGGTGTTGAGCGGAGTTGGCAATTATGTGGTGGAGCTGCGGGTCAGAGATGTTCATGGGGGCGTAGGGTTTGCCAGCGTGCCACTGGTGGTGGGAAATTCGCCGCCTGAGTTGCGCTTCGACTCGCCGCTGGATGGGGACTTTTTTACGCCAGGAAAACCCCAGTCTTTTAAGCTCGCGGTAAAGGATGCGGAGGACGGCAAGTCTGAGGCGAAGCCAGCGGAGTTTGGCGCGCGCACAATACTGGTGGCGGATTGGTTTAAGGGCGATGGCAAGCAAGACATCCCGGCTGGTCTGTCTCGGATGAAGGAGAGTGATTGCTTTGCCTGTCATGCGGTGGACCAACAGGTGGTCGGCCCGGCTCTGGTCGCCATCGCGGAAAAATACCGCAGCAAGAGCGGCGCCGCCGAAGCTAGCATCCAGCGCGTGCTCAAGGGGTCGACTGGCGTTTGGGGACAGGTCGCCATGTTGCCACATGCTCAACATACGGCCGATGAAATCTCGATGATGGTGGCGTGGATCTATACTTTGGAGAAAGGGGCTGGCGGGCCGGCCTTGGTGCGCGGACTCTCGGGCGAGATCACGGCGCCTGTGGATGGGGCTGTGCGGAAGGGTGTGTTAGAGGCTAGCTATACCGACACGGGTCGGGCACCGGCCGGTGCGCTTTCGACCAAGGCCAGCGTGCATCTCATTTCGCGCCGCTGCGAAGCGGAAGCTGGTGTGGCGGTCGAGGGGGCCCAATCGCGCAATCAGAAGGGCGCGAGTGGTAATCAAAGTCTGCAGGTGATCGCTGCGGGTAATAGCTTCAAATTCCCGGCGCTGAATCTAAAGGGTTCCACCACCGCAACGTGCCGGGTCGCATGCGATAAGGCCGGCAGAATTGAACTACGCGCTGGGTCGAAGACGGGCGAGTTGCTGGCGACGTTTGAAATCGCATCCACGGGTGGCGCTGAGAAGTGGGAGGAGTTCTCGGTGCCGCTGAAGGTGCCAGCGGCCGCGCGCGGCGATGTCTATATCGTATTTCAATCCGCAGATAGTCCAGTGAAGGGGGATCTCATGGATCTCGACTGGATACAGTTTAACGCACTCTAAGCCCTGTTGGGTTTCGCGTCAGGCTTTGTCTCAGATTAGCCCCGGGGTCCGCTCCGGGGGCAGACTTGTTGCTGTCATCGATTACCCGCGCGATCCGCTCGGGACCCGTTTCTTCGGGTTAAAAGCAGCAGGATCTCGGCAGACAGCACTTCCGGGACAGGGTCTATGGCGGATTTCCTTCCAACGCGCCGAGTCGAATGCCGATGGAATTTGGAAGTTATACTCCGCGCGGTGACCGATGGCACAAATTGCAGGACAGGGATTTGGCGCCGTTCACCAAGGCGCCCCGCCACAGTTGGGGAAATGGCCAGCCACAATAGAGCGGCGGGACGCCGCGACCTAGAGTTTGCCCTGCGCTTTACGCCGGAGGCGTTTAAAGAAATTAGCGGTGGTGGAGGCTTTGCGGCCCCACCGGAGCAGCCGCGAAAATCTGGGTGGCACGCCGGAGGTGTGCAGGAAGCCGGCATTCAGTCCAGGATCGAGGTCCTCATAGTGCATGCTTTCCC
>JAYTYG010000231.1:0-12073 GCA_043742585.1 Spartobacteria bacterium | reverse complement strand
GATCAGGGATGCGGGTGGGGAATCGTTCGGGCTTAACGGGGAGTGCGTTCTCCGAATCCTCATACTTCATCATTCATCCTTCATAATTCCCCAATTGCGCTGTGGGTCCTCGCCGGGCATGTTCTGCGCCCGCATGAACCGGCTTAAAAAAATCCTCGATGTTAAACAGATTGAAGTTGCCCGGCTCTTGCCGCGCCTGGAACATCTGCGGATAGCCGCTTTGCAGCGCGAGGATTTCCGCAGTTTCGAGATGGCGATAGATGGCAGTCCCGATGGGCTGGGCCTCATCGCTGAGGTCAAAAAGGCGTCGCCTTCCGCCGGTACCATTGTGGAGAACTTCGATCCGGTGGCCATTGCCGAGGCTTATGAGGCGGCGGGCGCCCATGCGGTGTCGGTGCTTACCGATGAACAGTTTTTTCAGGGGCATTTGCGTTACTTGACCCAGATCCGGCGCGCCATCACGCTGCCTTGTTTGCGCAAGGATTTCATTATTCATGATGCGCAGATCTATGAGGCGTCTGTGGCGGGCGCCGATGCCGTTTTGCTGATTGTCGCGGCGCTGGAGCAGAAGGCGCTGGAGTCGCTCTATGAGACGGCACGGCTCTGTCAGCTCGATGTCCTCGTGGAGGTGCATACGCTGGAGGAACTCGATCGAGCGCTGGATATCGGGGCCCGGATTATAGGGATAAATAATCGGAATCTGACGACTTTTGAAGTGGACCTGAGGGCGACCGAAGAAATCAGCGAGGAGGTGCCGGAGGGCATCATTCTGGTGAGCGAGAGTGGGCTGAAGACCGGGGCGGATTCGCAGCGGGTTTTTGATGCGGGCTGTAACGCTATATTGGTCGGCGAATCGTTGATGCGCACAGGCGACGTGGGCGCGCAGGTGGCAGAATTCCTGCAGGTCAGTTAGGCGCCGAAGTTTTAAGCCTGAACCGGCAAAAGAAAACCGCAGAGAACACAGAGAGCGCAAAGATTTTCTGGATCTTTGATCTCTGCGATCTCTGCGGTTAAATGATCTCTCCTGTCTGACTTCTTTTAACGGTGGTTACTCCGCCGTCTTGTTTACGGGGTAAACTGTTTGCTGCTCACCACACGGAACCGATACGGCCCAAGCGCTAATCCGGTGGTATCCCCGCTGGTCGGCGCTGGGACGTTTGGTTGATTGGGTAGCGTGGCATCCACTAGGCCCGCGCTATTCGCATCCAGATAACGCTCAATTAGGAACGAACCGCGGAACTCTCCGGTCGGTTGGCTTTGACTGTATTTGAGGGTATACGACTTGGCCGCGTCTCTCTGGGCGCTTTGCGCTAGGGTCTGCACGCGCACATGCACCGTATAGGTATTTGAGCGGGTGGTGAGCCGCGGATAGATCAGCGCATAAGGTTTCTCCAGCATGTTATCGCCCGTGTAAGTGTGTTTACTCCAAAACGCAGCGAGCTTTCCGTCGAAATCGGCTAGGGCAGTCGAGGGGGTGAAACCGGTAGTCACATGAGGCTTCATAGGAGGTGATATATCGGGATCCGTGACCAAGGGGATATCTTTCGGGATGAGTGGGATATCGCAGATCTCTGAGGCCGATACGAAAGGCTTGTTCTTATCGAGTCGATCGGTGATTTGCTTGATTGTGTTATCCAGGTCGATACTGCGCCGGATAACGCACCCGGTTGCGGGGCCGAACTGCACCATGTGTTTGTAATAGTATGAATAAGTATCGGAGGCTTGGTTGCTAACTATCTGTCTGGGGTTGACTGCCCCGATTTTCACGGCTTTCAGCACGGCCCGCAGAGCTGTGTCACGCCGGATATTGATGAAAGGCGCGATTTGCTGGTTGAGATTGATCTTACCTGCAGTCGCAAACGGTTCACTGATCGCGTAAGGCTCCACTACTGGCATCCAGAATAGATCCAGCAAAAGGTGGTCGGGCGGACCATATTTGGCGCTCCCGGGGTGCATGACGGTGTCATTTGAACCATTGCCACCTGGTAGGTAATATTTTGCAGGACGGAACAGCAAAGTCTGCCAGGGATGATCTGTAGTTGTGCCTGTTGGCAAGGATCCGAACATTACAGGCGACGGGATCATTCGGTTCGGGGAAAAGAATGTCTGCGACTCAATCTGAATATTTTGGTGTGCGTAGTCATTGCTGAAGTAAGGGGTGTTTGTTCCATCCATTACGCCAGCGCCTTCATCGGCCTTGTTGCAATACGGGCCATCGGGAAGCCAGAATGGACCGGTATCCCAGTCGCCGGGATTTCCCAGGTAATTTTTAACGCCGTTGATACGCGATGCTTTGCCACTAATTGACTCAGTCGCAGGAATTGCGGACGCGCCATACCCTTTGTTGCCGCCCCAAGGGTCACTGGTGACTCTGGTATTGTAATATCCCGTTGGAAGAGGGTGACCGGCATTTATAGCAGGGTTTTTCACGTAGGCCGTATTAAAATCTCCCTGGTTTGCGCCAAACTCACCCTTCACTAGGGCTCCATGGGTAGAGTTGATTTCGCCAAAGTTTTGTCCGTTGCCGCCAGCTGCAAAGGACATCGTGTCCGTTGGGCCATGCATACTATTTTGGCCGATGTAAACATATTTATTGCTGTAGAAGTCTTGGTCGGATGGTAGGAGGTATCCGCTAAGAACATCCTTTTTAGCTGATATTATGCGTGTATCGCCTTGCATGCCGATATTTGTGGCTGGATTTATAAGGCCCGACCGATTTCCCGTAAGGCTCAGCGTGCGCACGACGTCTCGTTCTGTATAATCTAAGGCCCTGTTGGCGAAAATCCGAGTATTCCCAACGCCCTTAAGTCCGGCAAATCTCGTAACTGGATCTACGATGTATCGAAACGGGTCGAACGCCACGTTGTTAATATTCGATTGGCCGATTTGGTTCCCCGCGGCATCAAATTTTTCTTCTCCCGCTGGCGTCGCTGTCGTTAATCCGTTGAAAAGCGTATTTGTGGTCCTTGGGATGGGAGTGAGAAACGGTATCGGCGCATCAAATGCAGGGAACGAGATGTGAAGCGTCTGTATAATTGGTTCAGTTCCCGGATTAACTGGCACTGGGGCGCCTGATATAGATTGTGATACGGGTCCAGAGATTGTCACATCTGCGGTACATGATATATTCAAATAGTTGCTGCTAGCATAGATGGCGCGCACCTTATCAATTTGTGGTCCTACTGAAGCGTCTGATGATTTTGCCCTAGACGGGTTTTCCCATCGCGACGCAGGGATTGCCGGGACGTTTGGGGTGGGAAAGGCCAGCGGCACGATCATTGTGTCCGTGGGCGGCGCTGAATATTTACCCCAATTACTGCCAGAGGACGGGAGGGAATAGCCTGGGTAATACGAATTGCTGCCAAGGATCCCGCCAAAGCTTGCACCCGTACCCGGGCTGTATAGGGACGCTAGGGTCGCTGGTGGCACTAAAGAGAATGGCGTGCCGGTCTGTACTGGCGTGCCGGTGCTGTCCATGACTTGCACGGTCATATTGATATTTGAGAACGTGATACGGCTTGTCAGAGAGGGGGTGCAATAGCCCGCCATCGGATTTGACAGTTGTGGAATCAGCGCGAATTGAATCAGGGCTTTAGGCGATGCCAGCGTGCCATTATCAATAAAAGTAGTATCAAACGCTGTCTTCTCGGCGGGCGTTAAAGCGGCATAACCAGGAAAGGCGGTCGCTGTGCCTGTATAACAAGCCGCAACATAGGCTTTTTGGTCTGCGTTCAGCGTTGCGTAAGCCCCCAGGGTCGTCCTATCTGGCAGCACTGGATACACATAGTTAAGGGGAGTGATGGTGTCCGGCAATCGAGTCGCGACTAGCGCGATCTCGGTGATTGTCGGGAATCGGCCAATCCCTCGGGTGCCATCGGCCAGTCCGTTTACGAATGCCATCTGGATCGGCACCACTTCACCTCGGGCAGAAGTGTGCATGGCATCCGGGAAAAAGGCCGCCTCTGGTATTACAAGCCCATTGTAGGTTTGGCTATTTGTCTTCGCAGTTGCTGTCTGCGTGTAGGAGTAATTGGATAGGTTCGGTGTGGGAGAATCCCCGAAATTGATAACGGTCATCGAGGCCGGTGACCCGGTGCGATCCACGAGATTTGTTGATCGGATATAGTCGAAAATCTCCGTGAGGATCTGATTACTGTCTGTTCCGTATTTGCTCGCAAAGTTCGATTGCGCTGTGGCGCTGGCGTCCCAGCCGGGGGCCGGGCGTTGAGTGAGCCCGCGGAGATAAGCCATCAGGTATAAGTTGCGCGACGGGCGAGATGGGGATATGCCCGGCGCCAAATCGCCCTTCGGATCGACTGTCGTGGGTTTACCCGTGGCGTCCACTAGCATGCCTGAACTTCCAGAGCTTTGCCGGGTAAAGTAAAAGGGCTGGTGGGGGTTCGTCGTAGCAGTGGATTGGAGGGGGTCTTTATTTCCCACTGTGGAACAAAACGCGATGAGCTTGTCGAAGGCGGTTCGGCGATCGACGTTGCCCGCCGCTTGGTCCGCGGGAAGCATCATTTCCGGCCAGACCGAAATCCGGGGCAGATTGTAGAGATTCTGTTCCGGCGCCTTGCTGTTGGCGGTCAGGAAGAACTTGGACATCTCAAGCATTTCCCTCGTTGTGTCTCGTTTGTTTGCGGGGTCAGGCTCCGCGAGCAGCCAGCCATTTCGCTTCGTATCCTGGTTGGCGTTGGTTGCGAAATTTGGGTTATAGATAAACTCATCAATCGTCGCGTAGAGGCGGTCGCTGTCTGGGGTGACTGGGCTATAGGTTTTCTCGGCAGAGTAGCCTCCGGCGGCGCCGCCTGCGCGCACGGTGCCAGCCTGCGAGGAGTTGTCATACTGCTTTGTCCCTGCCACATCCTGCCGCGTCGCCTCACTATAGGTAGGGTCTATGTCCCGGTTATACGTGCGGCCGGAGACCCGGGGTATAAACTTGAAGATTTCCTCCGCCATTTTTGCGCGGTTTTGATTGATCGATGTGCGGAGCAGTAGTTGCCGACCAAAAATCGGCGAGAGCGAGGTCGTCGCGGGATGCCCGGGATAGCGCTGATACTCCTTGGCGGCGCCCTGCCGATTGGCTAGTTCAATCTCCCAAGTGGTATCGGGGAAGAACCCATTGGCATACATCCCCTGCGCCCATCGGGTCGTCATCGCAGAAGCCATGGGCGTGTCCGCGAAAGTGCCTTCGGAGGCGGTGTTGATGTTGACCTTGGCGGTCTCGTCATCGGTCCAGAAAGCGACCCGCGCGACAATACTGTTAAAGTCGCCCTGTGCGGTCTTTGTTTTGTCTATGGGCGTTGTGGGCACTATAATGTCCACATCCCCCTGTTTTGCACCGGGCGCGGTCGAGGCTTTGGCGGGTACAAGCGTTCCGTCCTTGAGCATGTAGAGCCACTTCACTGGCATGCTGACGCCGCTGTCCGCATATCGGTCGTCTACTTTGAATCCCTCAATATCAGCGTTGCCATCCTTGTTGAGCGACATCTGCAATGGCGTGCTTCCGGGAGTAGTTGGGTCTGCAATGGCCTGGAGGTGGCCCCCGTCGAAGATCGGGTAGTTCAGCAACGGCTTGGCGTTATTGAATGGATCTTTTTTGGTCAGATCCGCCACGGGCGCGTTGAGATCTGTCCACAGTGAGGGCTGTTGTTTCCACTCCGCAGCTGTAGCCGGGAGATCGGTCGCTAAGGCGGGATCGACGCTGCCGGGCTCAATCAGACTGTCGGCGGAGTAAAGTTTATAGGATTTGGTCGCGGCGCCGCCGACGGCAAAAGTCCGGATCAAGCCAGGCTGCGATGTCCAGGCCAGATTGGGCTGGGTGGAGGCTTCGCGGATCTGGGCGATAACGAGGTTGACCGCCGAATCCGCCAGCACCCGCGCGCTGGCGCCACCCTCGTAGGATTTGGAGGCCACGTATTCGGTGCGGGCAGTCAGCATGAAGGCCAGGACGACGCCCGAAAGCAGGACGAGCATCGCTAGTGTGAATATCAGGGCGGCGCCAGCACGTTGCGCGGGGCGTAAGGAAGGGGGACGGGTGGGGCGTTTCATAGAAAGAGGGCGGCGGCGGGGCGGAATTATGAAGGATGAGGGATGAATTATGAATGCAGAAGACGACGAAGCCTTCTGTGAAATTATGAAGGAAGAGAAGTCTTGGGGCTTAGCTGCACCTGCGTTCTGAGGATCTTCATCCTTCATGATTCATCATGAGGGCGTGATTGGAGCTGAGCTTGTAAAAAATCACAATTGCTCCCGGGGGGGGAGGGGGCCAGTGCTTGACGCGCTGGAGAATGGTTTCTTGTCGTTGGTTTGTATTTACAAAGCAAGTCTTTTTCGTTGGGTTGCACGGCTCGTGCGCTTTCGGCAAGGCCGCACTAATAGGAATTATGAAGGATAAATTATGAATGATGAAGATTAGGCGAACGCAGGCGGCGTTAATCCCGAAGTCTTCTCTTCCTTTTCATCCTTCATCCTTCATCCGTCATAATTCCCCAAAGGTTGCCCCTGGGGGCGGCCGTTGGCGGACCCGCGTTGCGGTTCGAGCGGCTTCGGCGCAGTCCCAGTGTAGGCCCGCAGCGGGCCAACCCTGGCCTGGAGGGCGTAATCCCGTTGGGATATTTCTAATCCCGTTGGGATATATGCTGACCTACTATTGCGGAGAAATTTAGATGCGCCAGCCCTGCTCCCGCGCTCTCCGAATCTTCATCATTCATAATTCATCCTTCATCCTTCATCAACCGGGCGCCCGTTCCTGGTGGGCACCGACTTTCCTGAAATGCGTGTTTTCATCGGGGGCGATCCGTTGGTAATTTGACCCTTCACTTTATGGACCTTACTCGCACTGCTTACGGAACTTGGAGCGGTGGCCGCTTCATGCACTTTGGAGAGCCACTTGATGATACGCGCTTTTTGGGCGCCATTCGGCATGCCTATGAACAGGGCATTCGCACTTTTATGACGGCCGATGTTTACGGCAATGGCGCCGCAGATACGCTGCTCGCTGAGGCTCTGGCGGGGCTGCCTCGCGAGAGTTATTCGCTCGTGGGGATGATCGGGCACGATTTTTATTCGGGTCAACGCGAGGGGTCCAAGGGGTATCCGCGGTTTACCGATCCGCGATTGAGGACGGGGCGGGATTACGCGGATTACGTGCGGATGGCGACAGAGAAGTCGCTGGAGCGTTGCGGGACGGATCACTTTGATTGTCTGATGTTGCATAATCCGGATTCCATTGGATATACAAACGACGCGGTGTGGAAGGCTATGGATGCCATGCGGGAGGATAAACTTGCCACTCGGCTGGGCGTGGCGCCCGGGCCGGCCAATGGGTTCAGTCTGGATGTGATTCTCAATTTCGAGCGTTTCGGGCCTTTGCTGGATTGGGCGATGATTATTCTTAATCCCCTGGAGCCTTGGCCCGGGTTGCTTTGCCTGCCGGCTGCGGAAAAGCACGGGGTGAAACTCATCACCCGCGTGGTGGATTACGGGGGCCTCTTTCATGGCGATGTCCGGCCTGGGCACGAGTTTCATCCGCACGATCATCGCACTTACCGGCCTGCGGGCTGGGTGGATGCGGGGTCGGCGAAGCTGGATCGGATGCGGCCGATTGCCGAGCGGCATGGGTTGAGCATGCTGCAGCTTTCGAGCGTGTGGAATTTATCGCATGGGCCTGTGGAGAGCGTGATCCCGACGATGATCCAGGAGGCCGGGGCCGGGGCGCGCAGTATCGAATCGAAGATTGAGGATCTGGCGGCGTTGCCGGAGGTGACGTTTAACGCGGATGAAATCGAGGAATTGCGGCGGATTGGGGATAACACGGGTTGCATGGAGCTGAAAGGCGGGAACCCGTCGCATGTGACTGAGGCCATGGCTGATCGCTGGCCATTGAACGCTGAGTTGTTGGCTGTGGCTGAGCGTTGGCAGATCGATCCGGCGACGGAGCTGGTGTGTACGCACGTCAAAGCGGCTGTGTAGAAGTGTGGCAGCGACGTCCCGTCGCTTTCTCGGAGCTTTGGACAGCGGCTGCCTAGGCCTGCTGTCCAAGGCTTTCGGTGGCAGGGAGGCAGGGAAAAGCGGGGATGGACGGGATGGACGGGATGGACTCAGTGGACTCAGTGGACTCAGTGGACTCAGTGGACTCAGTGGACGGGTTGTTTTAGGTGCGAAGTTCCCCCTTTCGCTCCGGCGCGCGATGGCGGAGGTTCCAGCTCATGAAGACTGGCTTGTCGGGGTTGTGCGTGGGCTGGCTGCTCGGCGGCGCGTTGCTGGGCAGTTGCCTGCTGGGGGCGGCAAAGGCGGATTACGTGATCGTGCAGCGAGTCGAAGGCGGGCGGGACTCGGGGACGATGACCCTGAAGATCAAGGGCGCCAAATCGCGGGCAGATTTGGCGCCGCAGATCAGCGTGATTACGGACGGAGTCACGGGCGACGTGATCACGCTGGCGCATGCGTTGCGGCGGTTCATGAGAATTCCTGCGGAACGCACAGGGGCGCTGGTGGAGAAAATGGAGAAGCACGCGGGCAATGGCGCCGGCAATAGCGCCGGCAATGGCGGGAGCCATGGGGCTGAGCCGAAGCCGGTGTTAGTCGGGCGCCGGGAGAAAGTGGATAAATACGAATGCGACGTGTTTATCTGGAGCGGCAAGGGGCTGAGCGCCACGTATTGGGTGGCCCGGAATTATCCCAATTACGCAGCGATCACGGCGGCGCTGGAGCAGAATGCCCGGGCGGGGTTGGGCGCGTTGAGCCGCGGAATGGCGCCGAGGCCGGGGGATTTTAGCGGGATGATCATGAAGACCGAGCTGCGCCTGGCCGACCGGAAGCTGACGACCACGTTGGTGTCGGTTCACGAGGAGGAGCTGGCCGATTCGTTTTTCACGGTGCCGCCGGAATACGAAGAGGCTCCGACGCCGCAGTTTGAGGAATTATGAGGGATGAATTATGAAGGATGAGGATTCGGAAAAGGCAGGTGCCGTTTAACCCGTCGGCTTCGCGCCCCTCTTTTTTCATCGTTCATCCCTCAAAATTCCTCGCCAATTCCGCCGGTCGCGGCATCTCTGTGGCGTGCTTTCGTTGATTCTCGCCTCTGCTTCGCCGCGCCGCCGCCATTTGCTGACTGAGCACGGCTACAGCTTTCGTGTGGAGGTGGCCGATGTGACCGAGATCGCTCCCGCGCATTTTACGCCGAGCGAAACGGTGCTCTATAACGCGCGTTTGAAGGCGGCTGCGGTGGCCCTCCAATTCCCCGAGACGCTGGTTTTGGGCGTGGATACTTTGGTGGCTTTTGAGGGTCGGATTTTAGGAAAACCCCGCGATTGGGCGGAGGCGGAATGGATGCTTGGCCTGCTCAATGGCTGCTGGCATGAGGTGTTTTCGGGCGTCTCGCTCATCGCTCCGGCGCGGGGCAAGCAACTCCATTTTGTGGAGACGACGCGGGTGTGTTTTCGCACCTTAACCGAAGGGCAACGGCGGGCGTATTTGCAAAGGATCGGGCCGCTGGATAAGGCGGGGGCTTATGCCGCGCAGGACGATAACGGAGAGATGATCGAGCGTTTTGAAGGTTCTTTCAGTAACGTTATCGGGTTACCCATGGAGGCTTTGGCGCCCGCGCTCCACGAGCTGCTCAACGCGATTTAATTTTTATGAATGACTCCAGAATTTCCAAGATGTTGCCGGTGCGTTGTTTAATGTTTTTTCTGCGGCGCGGCTCGTTCCTAGCGCTGGGGCTGGCGCTCGCGTCGGTTTTGAGCGCCTGCGCTCTTTTCCACGAGGGGGCGCCGGTGGCTACTCGTAAGGTTCAGGCCGACACGGGGCGCGAGGTGGAGTCGGTGGCGAGCGATTCGTTTAATCGCCGGGGCTACCGGGTGGTGTCGAGCACGGGTCGCCGTGTGACGTTTGAGCGTGTGGCGAGCAAGACGGATGAGGTGGTTTACGGGAGTTGGGGGGAATCGAAGTCGATGGAGCGGGTGGTGTTGAGCATTGAGGAGACGAGTTTTCCGAATGTATTCAGGATCAGCTGCCAGCCGTTTACTGTGCGAGATCCAGGCACCGGGATGGAGGATGTCAGCCGGCGGCTCCAGGTTTTTTCTCGGGATTACGATGTGATTTTGAAGGAGATCGACACGCATCTCAAGGAAGGCGCGGCGCTTTCCCGATAGGAGGCGCGGAGGGCGGCACGGGACGGAATGGGCTTTGTAACGCGGAGGCGCAGAGGCGCAGAGGATTGAAAAGATGAAATGGCTGGGAGGATGTGTCTTTCCTCGTCCTGCCTGTCACTGGCCTGTGTTGTAACGCGGATGCGCAGAGTGCGAAGTCGCGGAGTGGGGATTTTGGGGCAGGGGGGGTAAAGGGGAGCGAAGGGAGCGAAGGGAGCGAAGGGGGCGAAGGGGGGCGAAAGGGGGGCGGCCCTGTGCGGGGGGCCTGTTTTTCTTCAGTTCTCTGCGGCTCTGCGACCGCGTTACAAAAGTGTCTGTCCCCTCCGGCTACGCGCTAAAGTCGCGCAACGCTCCCAACTTGGCGAAGGCGCGGCCGCTGTCGATTTGTTCCCGGGCCAACGCCAACCCCGATTCCATATCCGGTGCCAGGCCTGTGATTAGGAAGCCGGCGGCGGCATTGAGCAGGATCACGTCGCGTTTGGCGCCTCTCTCGGTGCCGGCAAGCAGGTGGGTCAGCAGCCGGGCGTTGAATTGGCGGTCGCCCCCGCGCAGCTCTTCAAATGTGGCGGGTGGAAGCCCTAGGTCGTCCGGCCGAATCTCAAACTCGCGGACGCCGTTTGCGGTGACTTCGTGGACTTGGCTGGGGCCGGTGTTGGAGAGTTCGTCCGTGCCGTCGCCATGCAGCGCCCAAGCCCGTTGGCGCCCCAGCGAGCTCAGGGCGCTTGCGTATTTGCCTAGGAACGCTGCGGAAAAAATGCCGACCATCTGATAGGGCGGCCGGACGGGGTTGAGCAGGGGCCCGAGCATGTTGAAGATGGTGGGAATGCCCTGGGCGGCTAGGAGCTTGCGCACCGGGGCGATAGCCTTGAACGCCGGATGATAGTGCGGTGCAAATACAAACCCTAATCCCAGGCTTTCCACGCAGCGTTTGAGGGCCTCGGGGGGCAGATCGATGCGGATTCCGAGCGCTTCGAGTACATCCGCGCCACCACACTGCGAGGTGATCGCCCGATTGCCGTGTTTGACAACAACAACGCCTCCTGCCGCTAGGATGAACATGCTCGCCGTGGAGATGTTAAAAAGCTCCATCTTGTCGCCGCCAGTCCCGCAAACATCCAGTAACGGCCCGGGCAACGTCCTAGCATCGATCCGGGGATCCACGGCCCGGGCCAGCAGCGCCTGGGCGAAGGCGGCGATTTCCCCGGCGGTCTCTCCTTTTTCGCGGAGTGCGCGTAAAAAGCGGGCCTTTTCCTCGTCGCCGATTTGCTCTGAGAGGAGTTGGCGCACAGCGTTCTCGACTTGGCTGGAGGAGAGGTCCGCAGGGGATTGGAGATGGGAGATGAGCTCTTGCATCGGGGCGCGCACGGTGGGCGAGTCGCTGCCAATTCGCAAGCGCAGCAAATCCGCAGGTGTACCCACGGCGGCCCCGCGCTTCTAAACCGTGCTCGCCCGGCTGCGAGCGCCTCCGGGGGCGGCCGCGTTTATCACTTGTGGTCCAGGGGGGGGGGCGCCACGGCTTACGCATCTAAAATGACTATGGGAAAGTGCAGTTCCACGCATAAAGCGCTGGCGGCAAAAGCATCTACGCCGAAGGCGTTAAGCCCTCCAGCCCAGGGTTGCGAGGAACGAGCTACCCTGGGAACCGTCGGCGGAGAGAATCCAACCCCAACGTGGGTTGCGCCCGGGATCGGCCGTTGGCGGAACCGCGTTGCGGTTCGATCCGCTCTGGCTCAATCCCAGGGTAGGCCCGCAGCGGGCCAACCCTGGGCTGGAGGGCGTAATCCCGTTGGGATATATGAGGACCTGCTATTGCAGAGGAGGTTAGCCCGAGTTTCTCATCGAGGCTTACCTCTCTGAGTAAATCTTGAGATTTGTAGTGCCTTTGGGGCGAAATGTAGTTCTGCCTTCAGAGGAGAATC
>JAYTYG010000230.1:0-3837 GCA_043742585.1 Spartobacteria bacterium | reverse complement strand
CTTCGGCATCCTCGGGCTCGAAACCGAGCTCGGGCTTTTTCTCGACATCCTGGTCCACAAAAAACGGGCCATCGATCTGCCCCGGCTCATCGCCATGCTCTCGATCGAACCCGCCCGGTTGCTGGGGCTCGATCGCGGCACATTGAGCATCGGCGCCCCGGGCGATGTAACCTTGATCGATCCCGGGCTGGAATGGACCGTGGACAAGGAAGCGAGCGCCTCCCGGAGTCGCAACACGCCGTTTCACGGTTGGGAGCTCAAAGGTCGCGCAGTGCGCACGATCGTCGCAGGAAACACAGTTTGGTCCTTGTAAAGCAACCGCTCCGAAATCCAGCCGCCGCCTCGATCCGCCGCCTACGCCGAGCCGGGGCGTTTTTGCCGTTGTTGCTGCTGCTCGGTGCGCTTGAGCAACTCCTTCTGCGCAGCCTGCTGGCGGGCGCTCACCGCGCGCAATTCGTCCTGAAGGACATGATACTCAGTCAACGCCACATCATGCTCGAAGGCCAGTTCGCCCGCATCCTGCACGTTCCAGTCGCCCCACTCACGACTGAACAACTCCAACAACTTCAGTAAAATAACTGCGATCTTTTCGTCTGACTCACGGATCGTCAAATTCACATCCACGCAGGCGCCATTGCGGAAGCCATTCATGACCTGGGACTTTAGGGCCGCAGTCAGGCCCTCCTTATCCAGCTCGACCCTGTAACTTGTTTCTACGGATCGATAAAACTCCAACAAGTCATGGTTCGCAGCCTGAAAACGCTTCACCATCGCTATGCGATTCCGGATTACCTCCTGCGACCCCAGAGTTGCCGGCGAAGAGCCCCCAGCCGCGTCCAACTCTTTAAACGTCTTCTCATAAGCCGCCATCTGCGGCGCCATCTGGGCAAACACCCGCTGCGCCGCCAATAAAGGTTTGCGCTCCGCAGCGCCCATGGTGGAAGCCACTTCGCCAATCCGATCCGTGTAATCGTAAATCCGGCTGGCGACATTCTCAGGCGGTTGCCCCGTGGCGACGGTTTCCTTGAGCTCATCCACGCCCGAGTTTTCCATTGCCCGGAGCTTCGGCACGGCCTCCTGGTGTTGACGAAAAACATCCGAGGAGCGCTTGAGATAGACCCCGGCCACGCCCAGCACGACTCCAAAAAGAATCGCTGGGCTCAACCATCTAAAGCGTGGCGGGATATTCATCGGAACCACTCAGAGTGTATGCGGGCGCCGCAGGAAAGAATTATGAATGATGAGAAGCCCTCGGGGTTAACTGCACCTGCGTGCTCCGAACCGTCATCATTCATAATTCCCAATTAGATTCGAGCGCGCAGTGGCGCGCCGTTAAATCAGGAAGCCCGGACTTTCGTGTCGAACTTGGCGTGCACGAATTCGCTCAACTTCTCGGCGATAGGCGCATTGCCGAGGCGGTCGATGACCTCCTGAAGAAAGCCGTGGACGATGAGCTTCTGCGCCTCCTTGCGGGTGATCCCGCGTGAGAGCAGATAGAAGAGTTCCTCGGCATCGATCTGGCCGGTGGTCGCGCCATGACTGCAACGCACGTCATCGGCTTCGATCTCCAACCCGGGCGCGCTGTTGGCCTCAGACTCGTCACTGAGCAGAAGATTGCGCACTTTCTGGTAGGCATCGGTCTGATGGGCGCCGGGCTCGACGCGAATCAAGCCGGCGAAGATGGTGCGAGCGGAGTCATCGAGCGAATTTTTATAAAGCAGATCGCTGCAAGTATGGGCGACTTCATGGACCTGCAAAGTCCGCTGATCGAGCTCCTGGGCGTTATCCGCCACGCTCACCGCCAGCATATCGCTCCGGCTCCCCTCGCCGCGCAACCGGCTCACGCTCTCGGTCCGAGCCAGGCTCGAACCCAAGTTCAAGTTCAGCGACACCGCCCGCGCATCGCGGCCGACGATCGTCGAGTTAATCTGAAACGAGAGCGTCTTCGGATTCCAATTCTGGAGACAGACATAGGTCACACTCGCGCCGGCGCCCACGGACAAATCATTCATCCCACAAGCGAAGCCTGCGGTGTCCGGAGAGCTGGATTGGAAATAATCCACCAGCGTCACCTTGCTGCGGTCCTCTGCGATAATCAGCGAATGCGGAAAGCACGAGGAACCCTCCCCAGCCAACCAATGAAACGCTTCGAGCGGCAACTCGATCTCCACCCCGCGCGGCACATATAGAAAGGTGCCGGCCCGGACTTGCGATTGATGCAGGGCCGCGAATTTCTTCGAGCCCAGGATGGCCTCTTCGCGCATGAAATGTTTTTGGACGAGCTCCGAATGCTCAAGCAGCGCCTGTTCGAGCGGCATCCAAATCACCCCTTTTTGCCGGAGCAACTCCGTGCGCTCTTCGCAGGCCAGGAGCTGATCGTTCCCAAAAATCAGGCGGCCCGCGATTTCAGGCAGTGAGATTGAGCGGGCCACAAGAGCGGCCCCCTGCGCCGCGTCCAAAGGCGCGGGCTGGGAATACGGAGTGAGATCGATCTTTTTGAGACTCGCAAAGCGCCACGCTTCGTCGGTGCGCAAAGGCATCGGGATCGATTCAAAGCGCTCCCAAGCTTGCGCCTGAAGCGCGCTAAACCAATCCCCGGAATCGCGCGGGATCGGCCCGGCGCTCAGAAGTTTGTCGGGCGTGGTGGCGGCGATGGTTTGTTCCATTTCTTCGGCTGCAAAAATTGCGGTGCTCATCCCACGGACCCTTCCATTTCCATATCAATCAAACGCTTGAGCTCGACGCTGTATTCCATGGGGAATTGGCGCACGAGATCGTTCACAAAACCATTAACCGAAAGACTCATCGCCTGGGCTTTGGTCAAACCCCGCTGCTGCATATAAAAAATCTGCTCGGCGCTGATCTGGCTGACGCTGGCTTCGTGCTGGACGGCGTTGCCGGTGCCACGCACGGTGATCGCCGGATACGTATCCGTGCGGCTCGTGGGATTGATCAGCAGCGCGTCGCACTCCGTGTTATTCTTACAACCCTTGAGATGCTTGGGCACATGCACCAAGCCGCGGTAAGTGGAACGACCCTTGCCCACTGAAATGGATTTTGAAACGATGTTAGACGTAGTGTCGTCGGCGGCATGCACCATCTTCGCCCCCGTGTCCTGATGCTGCCCGTCGCTAGCCAGCGCAATGGAGATGACTTCCCCGCGAGCCTTGCGACCTTTGAGAATCACGCCGGGATATTTCATGGTCAGCCGGGAACCGATGTTGCAATCGATCCACTTCACCTCAGCCTCCTCATGCGCAATGGCGCGTTTGGTGACTAAGTTAAACACGTTGGCCGACCAGTTCTGCACCGTGACGTATTGGATCTTGGCGCCTTTCATGGCCACCAACTCCACCACCGCCGAATGCAGCGTCGCGGTCTCAAACTTCGGCGCCGTGCAGCCTTCCATATACATCACCTCACTGCCTTCATCGGCTATGATCAGGGTGCGCTCGAACTGCCCGAAATTCTCCGCGTTGATCCGGAAGTAAGCCTGCAAGGGATGCTTCACCTTGACTCCCGGCGGCACGTAAATAAATGAGCCCCCGCTGAACACCGCTGAGTTCAATGCGCTGAATTTGTTGTCCCCGGTCGGGATGACTTTACCGAACCATTTCCGGAAAATCTCCGGGTGTTTCATCAACCCCTCGGTGGAGCCGACAAAGATCACGCCTTGGTCGCCCACGGCTTTCTTGATATTGGAATAGACCGCTTCGCTGTCGAACTGCGCTTCCACGCCGGCCAGGAATTTGCGCTCCTGCTCGGGAATGCCCAGACGCTCGAACGTGCGCTTGACGTCCTCCGGCACTTCATCCCAGGACCGCGTCGCCTTCTGCC
>JAYTYG010000229.1:0-13696 GCA_043742585.1 Spartobacteria bacterium | reverse complement strand
CCACAGGGCGGATCTTTCAGCCCGAAAATATTTTCCTGAAGAACCGTTGCACCGGATCCAGTCGCTGCGGCGGGGGCGCGGGGCGCGCGGGTTCGCGCCTCTCCCTCACTCGGGTCGGTGCTTTGGGCGCCGCGTCCTCGGCCGTCGCATTCGCGCGCCATTCCGGAGACGGTTCGGGGGGGGGGCTCTCCTCGGGCTTGGGTTCCGGGCGGACGGTGGCCACCTTTTTGCCGATGACTCTCGGCGCGGAGATGTCCCGTGGCGCGAGCAGAAAGCCGTCATGAGCCACGACGTTGCCCAAGAGCGCTGTGACCGAAAGTTCGCCGACGCTTTCGCCTGTGGAGTTTAAGCAGCTCACTCTCCAGACCGGCGCGGCTTTTTCCCCATCCTTGCTCAGCTCGAAGTTGAGCGCGTAAATCGTTTTCCCATTGGCCCGCGCGTATTCCATGGCCAGCCGCGCCACCTCGCCCGAATCCAACTGCAAGGCGTCGTCCCCGAGGACTTCCCCGGCCTGCACCCGGCTCGCAAATTGCGAGACTTCACGGGCGGCGACGATTTCCCGGCCCGCCACGACAAATTCCCGGAGCCCGTTTGCCACGGCCGGATCGTGGATGAGAAAATACCAGCGCTCCGGCACTGGGTTGCCTTCGCGGGCCTCAATGCGGGCGAGTTGTCGGGCCTCAGCTTTGGGCAAGAGCTTGAGGGCTTGCAAGGCGCTCTGCGGTTCCTGGGCTGAGAGCAAAACGGAGCTGACCCAAAAGATCTCAAGGGATTGGAAAATCCTTAAGATCCATGGATTCAATAAAGTCCAAAAGCCATTCATGCCAGCTCTCATGCCTGCGGTGTCCCTCCATCTTTTTATCGGATGGTCCGGGGCCGGCGCGTGCCTCGTTTTGGCTTTTTTGGCCTTTTTGGGAATGGCAGGCTACAGGGCTGGCTTTGCGCCGGAGTCGATCCAGGTTTCCGCGAGCTTGAGCACGTCGCCAAATGGCAGGTCAAACAGGGCCCCGAAAAGCGCGTGCTTGGTGAGCTTGCTTTGCAGCGCGACCGGGGACGTGATTCCGCACAGGCAACGCGCAATCTGGCGCGCTGAACGCAGGGCCACGGTTTGTTGTTGGCGCAAGTGCAGGATGGCCGCCCGCTGCGTTTCCGCCGTTTCCGGCCGCGAGCGCCGCTCCAAGCGCGCAGGCGCCGAGCCCAAACACCGGCCGCAATGGCCGCAGTCGCCGGGGAGCGTCTCCCCGAAGTGCCCGAGCAAATGGCGCACGAGACAACCCGAGTCCTCCACCAGCGCGACGACCTGCACTACGCGCGCCACGTCATTGCGTTCGCGCTGCAGAAACTGCTCCATCAGTTCATTGGAAAACTGCCCCAGATCCGCAGGCCGCACTTTCATCCGGAACCCGTGCCGGAGCCCGGTCACCTTGAGCTCGAGATCGCCCTGTTCCTCCAGATAAGTGAGCGCCGCCACCAGGCGCTGCCGGGTGCAATTGAGAGTCAGCGCGGTTTTTTCCAGATCGATACTGAACCATTTCGCGGCTTTGTGAGCGGAGCGAAAGACCTGGCGCAAAAACTCCGCGCGTTGCGGATCAAAGCGGGCCAGGATTTCCGCAGACGGCCGCAACGGGGCGAACTGATATTCATTATAAAACGGCGACGTGGCTTCAATCACGCCCGCCAACTCCATATACGTCAGCAACGTATTGAGCACCAATGGTCTAACGTCGTATGTCTGGGAGAGCGTGTATGTCGAAATATCAAACTCCGCCCGATGCGACAAAATCGAGCCTACCAACTCCGCTAACGACTGCGCCTCAGGAGTATCGCCAAACGTAAAGTTCTCAAGCGTCGTGATGTCCGTCGCGCAGGCCAGTATCTCGCACGTCCCGGGCTGGCCATCCCGGCCGGCGCGCCCGATTTCCTGGCTATAGTTTTCGAGGCTTTTGGGGAGGTTAAAGTGATAGACGTAACGGATATCGGCTTTGTCGATGCCCATCCCAAAAGCGATCGTGGCGACCACAATGGCGCTGGGCGAATTCATAAACCAATCCTGCGTGTGGGTGCGCTCGGCGGTTTCCAATCCCGCATGATACGCGCGCGATTCAAACCCCGCTTTGCGCAGCCGGTCCGCCACCTCCTCGGCTGTGCGCTGAAGCGTCACATAGACGATGGTCGCGCCGCGTGGCCGCGTCCGGAGCCGATCGACTAAAGTGGGGAACTGTTCGGCGGCCGACACCGCGGTGGCGTGCAGCTCCAGGTTCGGCCGATGGAAGCCGGTCTGAATATAGGCATCGGGCGCGATGTCAAACTGGCGACAGATATCTGCGGCGACGGCGGGCGTGGCCGTGGCTGTCAACGCCATGACCCGCTGGATGCCGAGCGTCCGGGAGAGAGCCGCGAGTTTTAGATAATCCGGCCTGAAATTGTGGCCCCACTCGGAAATGCAATGCGCCTCGTCGATGACCAGCAGGGAGATCTTCAGCCGGCGCAGGCGGTCGAGAAAACGTTCGTTCCCGAAGCGTTCCGGCGCCACATACAGCAGCTTGAGGCGGCCCGCCTTGAGCTCGTCGTAGATGCGCAGCAGGTCGACGCGATCCACCGTGGAATCGAGCCGCGCCGCCGCGATCTTGCGCCGATTTAAAAAATCGAGCTGATCCTTCATCAGGGCAATGAGTGGAGACACCACCAAGGTCACGCCATCGAGATGCAAGGCGCTGAGCTGATAACAGAGACTCTTGCCACTCCCGGTCGGGAACACCGCCAGGGAGGATTGCCCGGCGAGCACTTTTTCGACCACCTCAGCTTGGCCCTGTCGAAACGACGAAAACCCGAAAACCTCGCGTAACGTATCGTGAACTGTCGATTGTGGCTGAGCATCCATGGGGCCAAACTAACGACAGCGCGCCGGCGTCAGCCAGTGGCAAAGCGGAGCCTGAAGCCTCAGCGCGAACGAGCCCGGCTCAGGCGGTTTGGAATGATGAGGGATGAAGGGAATTATGAGGTATGAATGATGAAGCGTTCGGAGAACGCTGGCGCGGTTCAGCAGGAAGGTTTCGATTGATCCCTCATAATTCCCCAACGGCGTCTCTTCATTCATCCTTCATCATTCATCCCTCATCCTTCATAACTCCCCAACCATGCTCCTCGCCCAATTCAGTCTCGCCGAACTTGAGCACCGACTTGAGGACTGGGGGTTTAAGCCCTCCCATGCCGCGCGCCTTCTGCGGGCTTATTACGCCGCAGGCGGCACGCTGGATACCGCTCATCTCCGCCTCCCGATCGGGCTCGCGGAAAAACTGGAATCCCAGCTTCCGCCATCCGGGATCACGCTCGCCGCGCGACAGGTCGCCGCGGACGGCACCACCAAGCTGCTGCTCAGGCTCGCTGACGGGCGCAGCGTCGAATCGGTGCTCATGCCCGATTTCCGGGCCGATCGGGCGGCGGGCTGCATCTCGTCCCAAGTGGGTTGCGCGATGGGCTGCGATTTCTGCGCCACCACCAAGACCGGCTTTGAGCGCAACCTCACCGCCGGCGAGATCGTCGCGCAATTTCTCGCCCTTCGCCGCGAAGCCGCCGCAGTCGGTCGAAGGCTGCAAACCATAGTATTCATGGGCATGGGCGAGCCGATGCTCAACCTCGGGCAGGTGCTCCCGGCCGTGGAACGCATCGCCGACAATCGGCTCGGCGCACTGGGTTGGCGCCAGATCACCGTCTCCACGGTCGGCCTGGTGCCGGGAATCGACGCCTTAACCGCCACCGGCCACAACCTGCACCTGGCCGTGTCGCTGCATGCGCCCGACGACGCCACTCGGGCGCTGCTCCTGCCCATGGGTAAACGCTTTCCCATTGCCGATATTCTCGCCGCAGCGGACCGCTTTCAGGCCAGCCGGGGCCGACCTGTCACTATTCAATATTGCCTGCTGCGAGGCGTAAACGACACGCGCGAACACGCCCGGATGCTGGCCGCCGTCCTCGGGCCGCGCCGGATGCACGTGAATCTGCTCCGATACAATCCCACTGGCCTGAGCCTGCGCGGCCTGGCTTACGAGCCTTCGGCCGACAGCACCGCCGACGCCTTCCTAGCCGTGCTCCGGAGCCACGGCTTGGTCGCCCACTTCCGGCGCTCGCGCGGCCCGGACATCGACGCCGCCTGCGGTCAACTGCGCCGGCGCGAGTCGGCCGCGAGTTAGGCTAAAAACCGGCGACGGAATCCAGCCCAGGGTTGGCCCGCAGCGAGCCTACCCTGGGGACTAAACCAGAGCCAAACTGCAACGCGGTTCCGCCAAAGGCCGATCCCGGGCGCAACCGCTGAGGAATTATGAAGGATGAATAAAGAGAAACGTCGGGCTTAACGGCACCTGCGGTCGCCTAATCTTCATCATTCATAATCTATCCTTCATAATTCCTATTAGGGCGCCTCATAAGTCCCATGCTTACCATTCGTCCCCTCAAATCACGCGTGACAGACCACTAGAGCGACTCAAACGCCTGCGCCCGCTTCTTGGCCTGGTTGCTGAGAACCCCAACGCGGCTGTCCACAAAGTCGATCACTTCCGGCACCGCCTTATCCGCGTGAGGCCGCATGATCCGGCCGATCCGCTGCAACAACTGGGTCGCGCTCTTGCTCGGAAAACATAGGAAAAGTCGGGCCAACCGCGGGATGTCGAGGCCTTCGTCGGCAAGTTGGGTGGCGACAATGACATCGATCGAGCCGTTGCAGGCCTGCGCCAGGGCGGCGCTGCGTTGGGACTTTGTGGCGTCGCTAGTCATCAGCGCGACGCGCAGGCCGCGCGCCACGAGCAGGTCGCGCAGGATCTCGGCGTGGCTCACGCGCCCCGTCAGCGCCAGCCCCACCACCCCGCCCACACATTCCCGGGCAATGGAATCGACGATGAACCCGTTGCGGTCCGGCGCCGTGATCAGCGCCTCCAAAAGCGGCTGCCAATCGGCCGGCCCACCGTAGGCGAAGCTAAATGCCGTCGTTTGCGGAACGTAACGCGGTCGCACCAGGTGCCCCGAATCCACCAGGTCGCTCGTGGCAACGCGGTGAATGATCGGCCCGATGTAATGCCCCAGAAGCGCTTCCAGCCCGTCGGCGCGCGACGGTGTCGCCGTGACGCCCAGTCGGAACCGGGCCGGAAAGGCGCTCATGACGCTCGAAAACGTGAGCGCCGGCGCGTGATGACATTCGTCGAGCAACACCAGCCCGAAGCGTTCCCGCAAGGCCACCAGCCGGGCCGGGTCCCGGGCGCTTTGCACCGTGGCCACTGTGATTGGGCCGATGTCGAAGCGGCCCCCGGCGCAGCGCGCGCAAGCCATGCCCAGATGCGTCTGCACCCGGTCGGTCCATTGCTCGAGCAGATCCAGCGAGTTGACCAGCACCAACGCGGGCTGATCCGCCTGCGCGATGATCCCCAGCGCGATCGTAGTTTTACCGGCTCCGCACGGCGCCACGATGACCCCGTGTTCGTTTTCAATCGCCGCTGCCACTGCGGGTTCTTGGTATTCGCGCAAACTCCCGACGAATTTGAATCCGACCGGCGGCAGTGTCAGCCGGCGATCCTCCAGCGCGATCCCCAGATCCCGGACCATGGCATGCGCGCCCCTGGGCACAAACAACTGTCCGGCCTCTTGGCGCAGCGTCGTGAGGCTGGGCGGAATCTGCATCCGGCGCGAAAACTTTAGTGATACTGCCGCATACGCCGGGTTTTCGTAGGAGAGCCCGCGCTCTAGGGCCGCGAGTTGCCTGGCGCTGAGCAACGCCAGCGGGATACGGATTTCGGAGTCAAGGATCGGAGTCATAAGCAGGACAACCAGCCTACGTTGAGCCGCGCCTGAAACAGACAAGAATGCGCGGAAATAAGCCCCCGAGGCAGGCGCGAATTTCCGACCATTGTCAGAAATCCGCTCCTGGCCCCTTTTTATCGCGCGCAATCAGGCGCTGGAACTCGCGCCGCAAGTCAGTGAGATCGAACCGATCGTAATGATTGGGAATGATGAACTCCGGATTGAGCGCAGCGACGCGCCGGAAACTTGCGGCCAGTTTCTGTGGCGACGTATTCAAGATCCCCGGCGGCGGGTGGGTAATTGACCAGTAACTCGCAAACAGATCGCCAGACAAAAGCAACCGGGTCTTTTCGCAATAGAACCCGCAATGTCCATCGGTGTGCCCCGGCAAATGCACCACCCGCCAGCCGCTCAGGACCGGCAGCATATCGTCGTCTGCAAAAAACTGCACCCACTCCGGCGGGCGAAACCGAAAGAGCATCCGCCCCGCGCCCTCCAACCCACCGCAAACGCGGCTCATGCCCCGATACGGAAACGTCCCCTCCAGATGCAGCCGATCTTCGCCATGCACATAAACCGGCGCCCCGCTCCAGCGTTGGATCCAGTCGGCATTACCGGTGTGATCCAGATGTCCATGGGTGAGAAACACGGCCTTCAGCGCCTGCGGGCGCAGACCGAGCAAGCGCATCTGTCTTTTCAAACCCAGGCGAATCAGCGGCGTCAGACCAGTATCGACCAGCGCACATTGATCGCCTTCCACCAACAAGTGGCAGGACACGAATGCATCCCGAATCGGATAAATTCAAGAAAACGCATTCTGCATCGGGACACGAGTCATGAGCATTTAGATAATTTCAGATAATGTGTCTGTCCGTTTCTTACTGTCCCTTTCTTACTCAAACACCGTTCGTCGAATTCCGCCCCGGCGTAAAGGGGCATGCGCAGAAAGGGGGCTTTGCCCGTTTTAGGGCTCTTCGCTGTTTCGAGTGGGTGAGCGGCGGCGGCTGTTGGGAGCGGAGAAGACTCTCGATGGACCTAATGCCTGGCACTCTGCGGCTCTGCGCCTTTGCGTTAAATTCTCATGCGTTAAGCCGAATGCTTGAGGGAATCAGGACTTCACCTAAATCCGGAAATGATGATCCGCAAAGAACGCAAAGAACGCAAAGGCTGAAACTTCAGGGATTCTTTGTGCTCTCTGCGTTCCCTGCGGTTTTCCTTTCCGGGTTTAGGCGAACTGTTTGGTTGCAGCAGTATCCCCTCGGCTTTACTTCCTCCCCGGCTGCTTTCGGCCGTCGCCCATGAATTTATTTTCTCCGCCGCAATCTGCTAAAACCGAGGGCGCATTGCGGATCCTCTTGATCGATGACGACCGGGAGCTTTGCGCTTTGATCAGGGATTACCTCGAGCCCCTGGGCTATGCCGTCACCGCTGCACACGATGGCCGGGACGGCGTCGAACGCGCGCTGGCTGAGAAATTCCATGCCGTCATTCTCGATGTCATGCTTCCAGGACTCGACGGCTTTGAAGTCCTCAAACGCCTGCGCCAAAATTCCGATGTGCCCATTTTAATGCTCACCTCGCGCGGAGACGAAACCGACCGCGTCGTGGGCCTGGAGATGGGCGCCGATGATTATCTGCCCAAGACGTTCTCCTCCCGCGAACTCCTGGCCAGGCTGCGCGCGGTCACCCGGCGCAAAACGCGGTTCACCGGGGCTGGCGACGAGGAGCCCGAGATCGTGGTGGGACCGCTGCGGATCAATCCCAATGGCCGCGTGGTGGAGCTCGACGGGCAGGCGTTGAAATTGACGGCCCTGGAGTTTGAATTACTGACGTCGCTGGCGCGCGCGGCCGGTCGCGTCAAATCGCGCGATCAACTCATGGAGACGCTCGCCGAGCGCAATTACGACGGACTCGACCGCTCCATCGATGTGCATATCTGGGCCTTGCGGAAAAAGCTCGGGGACGATCCCAAGAACCCGCGCTTTATTCAAACAGTGCGAGCCGTTGGTTACATGCTGATTAACCCGGAGGTTAAATAAGTTTATCCCATGGCTATACGGCTGCCGCTTTACGCTAAAATTTCGATCTGGTTTTTTCTTAACCTGGTCGCGTTGGCTGTCGTTTTCGCGCTCATCTTCAATGCGCAGTTTAATCTCAACTTGAATTGGTTGCTGGCCTCCGGCGCGCGCGAGCGGCTGGAGGCGGTGCGCGATTTGATCGTGGGCGAGCTCAATGTGACGGCGCCGGACGATTGGCCCGAGGTGCTCGAGCGCTACAGCCAGGCGCATCGGGTGCAATTTGCGCTCCTCGACGACGAGGCGCGGCCGCTGGTGGGCGACATCGGGCGGCTGCCAGCGGAGGTGCGCGCGCGGGTGCTCACCCGGGTTAACCCGCCAGCCGCCAGCGAGCCGGGCGCGCCAGTCAACCGCCCGCACCGGAGCTGGCCGGGGCCGCCGTTGCGCGCGATCGTGCGCACGGCTGAGCCTCGCCAATACTGGCTGCTGGCCAGCGCGCGGCTGGATAACCCGCAGGCGGGCGAGCCCATGCGCGTGGTGCTGCTGGCGCGCTCGAGCTCGATCAGCGGCGGCGGCTTGATCTTCGACCCCAACCCCTGGCTGGCCCTGGGGCTGGGGGCCGTGGTGTTCTCGCTCCTTTTCTGGCTGCCGCTGGTGCGCGGGATCACGCGCTCGGTGGCTGAGATGACGCAGGCCACGCGGCAGATCGCCGATGGCCGGTTCGACGTGCGGGTCAATGAACGCCGGCGCGATGAGCTCGGCGCTTTGGGCGAAGCGATCGATCAGATGGCGGTGCGGCTCGACGGATTTTTAACCGGGCAGAAGCGGTTTTTGGGCGACATCGCGCATGAACTCTGTTCGCCCCTGGCCAGGCTGCAGATGGCGCTGGGGATTCTGGAACAGCGCGCCACAGAAGTCCAAAGCCCCTATGTCCAGTCCGCCACCGACAAGGCGGAGCAAATGGCCGTCTTGGTCGCCGAATTGCTCACTTTTTCCAAGGCCACATTCGGCGCGTCCGCCGTGCGCCTGGAGCCCACGGGGTTGCGCGCAGCGGCGTTGGAGGCCATTCGCCGCGAAACCACCGAGACCGCAGACTTCCAGTTCGAAGCGGCGGATGAGCTGCTGGTGACGGCCGACCCGGAGCTGCTCACGCGCGCCATCGCCAATCTGCTGCGCAACGCCCAGCGCCACGCCGGTGCGGCCGGTCCCATCACGGTGCAGCTCTCTGCCACAGGCGGGGAAGCCACTCTGAGCGTGGCGGATTGCGGGCCCGGCGTCCCGGAAACCGAGCTGACGAAAATCTTCGACGCCTTCTATCGAGTCGACACTTCGCGCATGCGCGAGACCGGCGGGAGCGGCTTGGGGCTGGCGATTGTGAAGGCGTGCGTGGATTCGTGCCTGGGGACCGTGAGCGCGCGCAATCGTGTGCCGCACGGGTTGGACGTCCGGATCCAGCTCTCAATCTACGAATTATGAAGGATGAATTATGAATTATGAAGGCTCGGAGAACGCGGTCGCCGCTAATCCCGAGGCTTCTCCTGATTCATCATTCATCATTCATCCTTCATAATTCCCAAGGAGGGCTCCTGTGGACCGCAAGAAATCGGTTGAACCCGAGGTGTTCCTGGGCTCTATAGAACCAACCACTCACTGGATATATTCCCAATGAAAACCCTGCTTTACATCGGCTGCGCTGTCCTCGGTCTTTTACCACTGAACTCGGCGACGGCCGACGATCATCATAAAGATAAGGATAAAGATAAGGATAAGAATAAGGATCGAAAGCATAGAGAGGACGAGCATCGACCTAGAGTTAGCATCGGGATCGGTGTGACTCCCTATGGCGCCTATGGATCGCATTACAATGACTCACATTACAATCGCCCCTATTACTATGATAGGCCAACCTATCGGCAACCGTATTACTACGATGAACGCCCCAGCTACGGTTATACCTCGCGCACGGTGATTGTTCAGCCCCCTGTTTATCAGGGGCGCGTCTATCATTCGACCTCGCTTGAAGTAGACGTGCAACGGCAATTGGCTCGGCGCGGCTATTATCACGGAGCCATCGATGGCGATATCGGCCCTGGGACCCGGGCGGCGATTCGCAATTACCAGGCGGATCGCGGCCTGCCGATCACCGGCCGGATAGACCGGGCGCTGATCGACAAGCTGCTGTAAACAGAGCCGCCGCGCATTGTTATACTCCGCGCGGCAAGATCGGCGCGGCAAGAAATGGCACACTTCCCTGGATCGTGGAGCAGGCGGACGCCCAGGGCTTACGACTCTAAATTTCTTTGTGATAAGGTCCTCAATCCCAACGGGATTACGCCCTCCAGCCCAGGGTTGGCCCGCTGCGGGCCTACCCTGGGGACTAAACCAGAGCCGATCGAACCGCAACGCGGTTCCGCCAAAGCGCGATCCCGGGCGCAACCCACGTTGGGGTTGGATTCTCTTCTTCGACGGTTCCCAGGGTAGCTCGTTCCTCGCAACCCTGGGCTGTAGGGCTCAACGCCTTTGGCGTAGCTGCGTTGCCGAAAGTGCCTTATGCGAAGATATGCACCTTCCCAATGCTCATTTTAGATGCGTAAGCCCTGGGGTGCACGCCGCCCCACTTTGCTCTTGAGTGAGCGCTTCGGTGGGGAGGCTTGGTGAAAACGGCAAATCCATGTCCTGCAATTTGTGCCATCGGTCACCGAGCGGAGTATAATCCCCAACCGACTCAGCTACCTCCGCGTCCTCCTGTTCAAATCTTCTGTTTTCGGCGAAGCGGCGCGGAGGTAAACGCCGCACTTGCGCGGGACCGGGCACCGGAAATAATGAGGGGCTCTATGAGCCATTCCAACAACGTCGTCAGCATTCACCCGTATTTCAAAGTCCATCCCGGGCAACTAGAGAACTTTAAGGCGGCGATGCCTGCCTTTGTAAAAGTCACCACCGGCGAGACCGCGAATCTTTACTACGAGTTCACCATCAACGGGGACGAAGTTTTTTGCAGGGAAGCCTATGAGGGCGCCGAGGGCGTGCTCACGCATCTGGCCAATGTCGGCGAGTTGCTGGGAGAAGCGCTGAAGATCTCCGACTTGATCCGGCTCGAAATACATGGCCCGGCGCAGGAGCTGGATAAGCTGCGCGGACCATTGGCGCATCTCGAACCCGCATGGTTCGTTTCTGAATGCGGCGTAAAACGCTAAGAGCTGGCTACGGCGTCCCTCCCACCGGGGGACGCCGACCGGCCCCCGCTATTTGTTGGCCAGGGCGGCGGCGATGGCTTTGGCGAGCACTTCGGAATCGGGCTCAGTCTGCGAGTCGAACCGGGCCAGCAGAGTGCCGTCGCGCCCGATCAGGAATTTTGAGAAATTCCATTTCACATCGCCAGGGAACTTGGAGTCCGGGCCTGTGAGCGCGGTGAAGAGGGGGGCTTGCTCCGGGCCCTTCACATGGAGCTTATCGAACAAGGGGAAGCTGACCGCGAATTTGGTGGAGCAGAACTCTTTGATTTCGGCATTTGTGCCGGGTTCCTGAGCGCCGAAATCGTTGCAGGGAAAGCCGAGAACGACGAGGCCCGCGTCTTTGTTTTTCAGCCAGAGGGCTTCGAGGCCGGCGTATTGTTTGGTAAACCCGCATTTGGAAGCCACGTTGACGACGAGCAAAGCTTTGCCGGCGTAGGCTTTGAGCGAAGTGTCCTGGCCATCGATGGTTTTGAGCGGAATCGACGGCAGATCGGCGGCGCGGGAAGTGCCCGGGAGCACGATGGACAGGGCGAAACAGGCGAGCGGGAGAAGCAGCTTCATGGGCATAAGAAAGCCGCGCGCCGCCCCAACTGTCAACGCGTGGCGCTTGGCCAAAGAGCCGCTCGCAAAATTGGCAGGGCATTTGGCATCGGGCATCCCTCAAAAATGACACATGTCGGCGAACGATAACACATGGCGCTTCCCATTAGTCCCGCCGGGTTGTTCCCTGACCGCTTCATCAGTCGTTCTCGGCCCCCATGCTTCACCCAACGCTAAATGCGCGTTTATTTCAGGATTCCACTGCCCGCCAAATCCGCTGCCATTCGGGTTCCGACGCGCTGCCGTGCGGCCACCGCAGCCACTCAATGCTCGGAGGCAAGCCAGTATTCGCGGTGATCAAATCCCATGAACAAACTGATTAGAAAATTTTCAGCCTTTGCGCGTCCGCAATGGATGCAATTGGCCGAAGTCGCCAGTTTCCGGGCGCCAGCCCTTGCCCGGACGTTGGGGGTCAGTCAGCGCCAACTTGAGCGCTATATTCAGCGCGAATTCTCACGCAGCCCTCAAAGCTGGTTGCGCGAGTTGCGCATGGAAAAAGCCCGGGATTTGATCGCCTCGATGGATTCGGTAAAAGAGATCGCCTATTCCCTCGGGTTCAAGCAGGTGTCACATTTCTGTCGGGAATTTAAAATCCATCATGGCGTGACGTGTTCGGAATTTGTGCTCCTGCCGCCAGCCCACGAAATACTGGCCGAGGACGCAGTTCCGGGGAGTGAAGTGCGGGCGGAAGTCAGTGCGGCCTGGAACGCCATCGCCAGCGTCAAGGATGGCCGTGAAGTTCCGCCCGTGCCCCTGCCGCAAAGAGCCCGGATTTGAGCGAATACCTGTCAGGAATTCACCTCCGGCGCGCCGAAGGCGCAACCACCCATCAGCCCGGGGCAGCGCCGGCAGCGCCCTGGGAAACCGATCAAACGATTCCGCAGCCCTGAATGGGCGTAACACAGAGAACAGCTACGTGACACGCGCTCTGGGTATTACCCGCTCCGAGCAGCTCCTCGGGCGGCTGGGATAAATCACGTTGTATTTGGCGAGTTCAGCCCTATCAGAGCGGAGCTGATTTGTTTGGGGCGGGTTCCCGAGGCGTTGCCCCGGGCTGTAGTAGAGTTATTGCGCCTTCGGCGCGCTGGAGTTCGGCCAAATTTCATCAATGAGCAACAGGACAGAGCCGTCATTCTAAGGCTCTCCGCCACAACTGGGGAAATGGCCAAATTTCAAGTTACCCGACCTCAGTCGAAGGCCGATAGAGCATCTTTTTGAAAAAGATTTGATAGCTTAGCAATGCGAGCAGCACCCCGCAGATCACGTCGATCAAGTAATGCTGCTTGGTGGTGAGCGTCGAAATTGTAATGGCGCAGGACCACGCAAAAAAGAGCCAAAACTTCTCGCGCTGTTCATGTCGAAAAATCATCGCCGTTAAAAAGCCAATCGCCACATGCAGACTCGGGGCGCAATTGGCAGGAGTATCCAGCGACCGCAGGGCATTAAAATGAGACATCGTCCACGCGCCCACGTCGGCTGAAATTGGAAAACAGGCACGTGGATAAGTCGTCGGATAAATCCAGAAAACCATGCAGGCGACTAACTGCATAAATAGGAAAGCGTATAGATAACGATTTAGATTCAGCCAATCCCGGGCCATGAAAAACATCACAAAGAAGAAAATATATTCGCTCGTATAGATCCATATTGTCCACGGCAGAAACGGGACCCAATTATCGACCCATGTGAGATGTAATAGGTGGGGCGGCACCCGGTGAAAGTGGTTGGGAATTAAATACAGCGTCACGAAAACGAGCGACATGACAATCGCCGCGGATACCTTGCGCGAAGGGGTAAAAATCAAAGGTAAAGTCAGGGTCTTCATCAGGGCTTACGCATCTAATTTCGCTGTGATTGAAGGCCCTCATACATCCCAAGGGGATTACGTCCTCCAGCCCAGGGTTGGCCCGATGCGGGCCTACCCTGGGAACTAAACCAGAGCGGATCGAACCGCAACGCGGTTCCGCCAAAGGACGATCTTGGGCGCAACCCAGGTTGGGGTTCGCGCTGCTGGCCCAGGCGCCAGACGCCGCGCTGCAGGCTGCTGACGGCCCGCCC
>JAYTYG010000228.1:0-3412 GCA_043742585.1 Spartobacteria bacterium | reverse complement strand
CAATCATTTCCGCTTTTAGGTTTAACGCAGAGGCGCGGAGCCGCCGAGTCAGGAAGGCAGGCGGCGCTGCAGATTGAAACTCTGGTTTTCGATACCTGTATATTCGGTTCCAGGTGGGCCCATGGAGATGTGCATGTCCGTAATTTTCTCCGCGCCTCTGCGTTGAGAGCGGACGCGCGCGTTAGGCTTTAGGTTCCAGCTTGATGAGTTTGCCGGTGATCTCGATGAGTTGCTCGCCTTTGAAGGGTTTCGAGATATAGCCGCTCACTCTGAGTTTGTCGGCCATTCCCAGGCGTTCTCCATCGGACTCTGCGGTGAGCATGATGACAGGGATCGTTGCGATTTCCGCTTTCTGCCGGATTGCCGCCAAGGTTTCGAGGCCGTTCATGATAGGCATCGTGATATCTAAAAAAATCAGATCGGGTATTTCACGGGTGGCGACTTCCAATCCTTCCGCGCCGTCGGCGGCGTTGACGATTTCGCAGTTAAAGGGTTCGAATGTTTTAGCGACGATCATTCGGACCATCTTGCTGCCGTCTATTGTTAGGATTTTGCTCATGTTTTGTTGGGGTCTATAAAGGGGTGATAACTAGGTCGAGAAGGACTGGGATACCTTCCGCGCAAAGGGAAATAAGCTGATGCCGTTCTTCGTCGTTGAGCTTGGGTTCAAAGTTGGTGTTGGACTCTACTGTGGGCGTCATGAGGGTGCATGATAGGCCGGCATCACAGAGGTTAGATTTGAAGTTGCCACAGACGATATTTAGCATTTCGCCGACGATATCCTGTATCATTTCTAGGGCGTCTGAGGCGCTTGTGCCTGGTCCCATTAGATGAGTGACAACCCATTCCGAAGCTGTTTCAGGGATCCGGAGGAAGACGTGTCCGTTTGCTTTGCCTTTGAAGTGAATGCAGCCAATGACTTGTTTATGTAATTCCAGTAGTTGATCCAGCGGGACGAGTTTGGCTCCCAGCATGGTGTCGAAGGTCCGTGTCACGGCGTTTACGAGCAGGTCGCTCATCACTATTAAGGTGATCGAGCTTACTCCCAGTCGCACCACGGCCACTTCGATCTCCATCGGGTCGGCGAGTTTCCTGCCATTTGTGGCGATGCGAATGACACGGGCCGAAAGCGCTTCATCAGATTTGATGATCTGCGCGATCTCGTCTGCATTGCGATCAAAGCCGCCTTCGATAAGCTTGCCGAGTCGCTGGACGTTGCCTGGAAGCGGGGCCAGTTGATATTTAGTTAGCAGGGCGTCTGTGGCGGACATTATGGAAGGAAGGCGGAGGGGAGGGGATAGGCGACTTCTGGTGAAGCCTTGGGAAGCGCTTTTTTAGAGAGGCGCTTCGCGTATTCTTGCTGTTAGCAGTAGTTGTGCCGGGGAAAGCGACGCTCATTGGGAGTTATGAATTATGAATTATGAATTATGAATTATGAGGATTCGGAGATTACTACAGGTGGCGTTAGGGCCCGAAGGCTTCTCTTCCTGCATCATTCATACTTCATAATTCATACTTCATGATTCATACTTCCCCACATGCGTCTTATAGCTATCGATCCGTCTCTGCGTGGCACAGGTTTCGCCGTGGTGGAAAAAGAGTTGGGAGCGCTGCGCGCGCTGACTTACGGGACGATCAAGAATTCGCCCAAGTTACTCCAGTCGGGCTGTCTGGTGACTATACATGAACGGGTTGCTGAACTTATCGCTGAATATCAGCCTGAGTGCGCTGTGTTTGAGGCCGTGATTTTCGTGCAGAGTTATCGCACCGCTATTATTATGGGGACTGCGCGGGGCGCGGCGGTGTTGGCTGCTGCGATGCGCGGGTTGCCTATTTATGAGTATGCTCCGCGTCGGGTGAAACAGTCGGTGGTGGGCCGGGGCGGGGCGGATAAAGGGCAAGTGGGATTTATGGTGCGTGCACTTTTTGGGTTAACGGAAACGCCGCCGCCGGATGCGGCGGATGCGCTGGCGATTGGGCTGACGCATTTCCAAACCATGGAATCAGCGGGGCGCGGCCTTGTGACTATGCAACAGCTATGAGTGCTTTTAGGAGTGTGCCTTTGGGGCGCTGGTTGGGGCGCGTGGACTATGCGCAGGGCTTGTTATTGCAGGAGTCGGTGGTCGCTAAAAAGATCGCAGATCCGCTGAGTGCAGATGAGTTTTTATTGCTGGAGCACGAGGCGGTTTACACCATCGGCCGCACCCAGGATCAATCCAGTCTGCGGAATGCTGGGGAGTTGCCGTATCCAGTGATCCAAACGAATCGAGGCGGCCAGGCGACTTATCACGGGCCGGGGCAGTTGGTGGGATATCCGATTCTGGATTTGCGTGAGCGCGGGCAGGATTTACATCGCTATATGCGGGCGCTGGAGCAGGTGCTGATAGAAAGTCTCGCCCATTTTGCGGTGAGCGCGGGGCGCCGGGACGGGTTGACGGGGGTCTGGGTGGGTGAGCGCAAGATTGCGTCCATCGGCGTCGGCGTGCGGCGTTGGATCAGCATGCACGGGTTCGCGCTCAATGTGTGCGGGGACCTGGGAGCGTTCGCGCATATCACGCCGTGCGGGATTGCCGGAGTGGAGATGACTTCTGTGTCAGCGGCGTGCGGGGCGGAAGTGAGCGTGGAAGAAGTCGCGCGGCGTGTGGCGGAGGTGTTTGTGGAGCGCTTGGAGGGTTTGCTGGCCACTGCCGGGTAACTCCGGAGCAGAGCTGCCCGCGTTATCCCCCGTCGATGGCGTCCACGTCGTCCATTGTGTCCATTGTGTCCACTGTGTCCACTGTGTCCATTGCGCCCATTCGCTCGAGAGAAGCCGCTAAAGTTTAAGAAAGTTCGCGAGCAGGTGTTTGCCTTCGACGGTGAGGATCGATTCGGGATGAAACTGCACGCCGTGAATGGGGAATTCTTTATGGCGCAGCCCCATGATCTCGTTTTCGAGCGTGTGCGCGGTCACCAGCAGGCAGTCGGGAACGGTGTCGGGTTTTACGAGGAGGGAATGGTAGCGGGTGGCTTCAAAGGGGGCCGGTAGCCCGGCGAATACGCCTTTGCCATCATGCAGAATGGGTGAGGTTTTTCCATGCATGAGGCGGCCGGCGCGGACGACTTCAGCGCCGAAGACGTGGCCGATGCATTGGTGTCCGAGACAGACGCCGAGGATGGGTGTGTGCTCGCCAAAAGTGCGGATGACGTCGTTGCTGATTCCGGCTTCCTTCGGGGTGCAGGGGCCGGGGGAGATGACGATGCGCTCGGGGTTGAGCGCGGCGATTTGGGGGAGGCTGATTTCGTCGTTGCGTTTGACGAGGAGCTCGGCGCCGAGTTCGCCGAAATATTGGACGAGATTGTAAGTGAACGAGTCGTAGTTATCTAAAACGAGAAGCATACAGTTAGTCCTGGGTTTGGAAATCGGCTTTGGCCC
>JAYTYG010000227.1:0-3049 GCA_043742585.1 Spartobacteria bacterium | reverse complement strand
TCATGAAGATCGAATCCGTTGATTTCTTTTATCTGTCGATGCCCGAAGTGCTCGACATCGGCGACGGCAGCCAGGACGCCTTGGTTGTCCGGGTCCGTGCCGGCGGATTCACCGGCTGGGGCGAGTGCGAGGCCGCGCCCCTCCCCTGCATCGCCGCGTGGATGTGCCCGCGTTCGCATTCCGCCTGCAAGCCCGTGTGCGACTCCGTGCTCGGCCAAAAGCTGGACGATGTGGCCGACATCGCCCGCATCGGCCGCCTCGTCCGCGAGAACAGCCTCGATCTGCTGCAGGCCGACCACACGTTCTCGGGCATCGACATCGCACTTTGGGATTTGCTCGGAAAAAAATTCGGCCAGCCCGTCTATCGGCTGCTTGGGCAAAAAAAGTCATTCCCCAAAACGCCCTACGCCTCCGTGCTCTTTGGCGATGATCCTCAAGCCACCCTGCAAAAGTCCCGCACCGCCGCCAAAGCGGGCTACCGCGCGGCAAAGTTTGGCTGGGGACCTTTCGGGCGCAGCACGGTGGACGCAGACCGTGAACAATTGCAGGCCGCACGAGAGGGCCTCGGGACCGCCGGTCTCCTCCTAGTCGATGCCGGCACAGTGTGGGTGGACGACGTCGAACGCGCCGCGCAATCCCTCCCCGCTCTCCGGGAGTGCCGCGCCCTCTGGCTGGAGGAGCCTTTCGTTTCGGGAGCGCTCGATGCCTACAGCTCCCTAGCCGCATTGGCCGGCCCCGTGAAACTCGCCGGCGGCGAAGGCAGCCACAACATCTGGATGGCCCGCCAAATGATGCAGCACGGTGGCGTCGGTTACATCCAGATCGACTGCGGGCGCATCGGTGGCATCAGCGTCGCGAAGCAGGCGGCCGACGATGCCGTCGCGCGCGGCGTCACGTTCGTCAACCACACTTTCACTTCCCACCTCGCCCTCAGCGCCTCGCTGCAACCGTTTGCCGGCCTGGAAAACCACGTGATCTGCGAATATCCCGCCGAGCCGAAGCCGCTGGCCGTCGAACTGACGGCCAACCACCTCGCGCGCGATGCCAACGGCGAAATCCGCGCCCCGGAGGCGCCGGGTTTGGGCGTTGAGCCCGACCTTGCCGCGATGAAAAATTATCTGGTGCCGATCGAAATCAGAGTGCGAGGGGAAGTTCTCTACCTCTCTCCCAATCTGTAAACACTTCCGCCGTGCCCGGCCCGCCTTGATTGCCTCCCTTAGTCGTAGTTCAGACGGCGGCCAATTTTCAGCAACGGACTTTCAAACCAACGGTATGAAGCTGCGCACAAAGTCAGCGTGATGGTAAGTGCCAGGCCGATGATTAATGCGTCCGCGATCCCTCCGAGGTGTCTGGCCCGATGAAGCACTGCAAAGGTCAGCGCAAGCACCCCCGAGTGCACAAGATAAACTCCATACGAAATTCTGCCGAGCTTTCTCAGCCACATAGCCCGGAGGAAAGCGACCGCACCTTGCCCGCGCCAGACCACCGCAATCAGAATTACTGAGCTATAAAACACAGCCAGATAGGTGTGCCCCCAGATGGAAGAGTGATAACCAACGTCCTCGGCAAGCTTGGCTCCCAGAAACACCGCACCCGCCGACAAAATCAAAACGCCGACGGGCAGCGCAGTCCTTATTTTTCCGAGGACGTTGAGCGCACGTGGCTGACGGCACAGGAACGCCAGCAACGCGCCCCAGCACAGCGAATCCAAACGGCAGGGGAGCCAAACGTAAGACTCCCAATCCGACTGCTGGAAATGATAGTAGGTGTAAATTCGCAGCAGCGGCGCCCCCACAATGCCCAGCGTAATGAAGCAGAGGAAAAAAATCCGCGACCAGCGTATGACGAGCGGAAAGATCAGGTAGAATTGCTCCTCAATCGCCAGTGACCACGTCACCCCGAGCCAAACCGCGCCGTAGGTGCCCATGCTCGCCATCGCGTAGTTTTGGGTGAAACTGAAATAGCTCCAGAGCGGAATCGGCGATACGAACACATAGCTGGAAACATCGAACAGGTTCGCGACGCAGAAGATCGAGAGCCAAACGTAGTAGAGAGGAAAAATCCGCAACGCTCTTCGTCCGTAGAAAACCCGGAAATAGGAATCACTTTCCCGGTTATCGAGCAGAATTCCTGAGATCAAAAATCCCGACAGCACGAAAAAAAGGTCCACGCCGGTGCGAAAGAAAACCAGCGAGTGTTTAACCACCATCAACAGGCTTTCGGGCGGAGCCGCCAACGGGATGCCCATATAATGCCAGAGCAACACAAAGAAAATCGCCAGTCCCCGAATGCCATCGAGCTCCGCAATGTTCTCCCGCGAATCTACGGTGAGAAAATTTCGATTCTCGGATGGCACGGCAATACTCCAGTTAGAGAAGCACAAACCAACAGCTATGCCGCCGGTCGCCCAAGTCGATGCAAACGAGAAAGGAGATCAAAGAGTCGAAGTCGGGAAGATCCGACGACATCGCTTGCCCTTGCACGCCGTAGGAAGGGCGTTTGGCCGCGGATCAATATCTGCCGGCCTGCCTCTGCTTGTCTGGATCGACTCCAAACTCCATAGCCCGGGCCTCTCGGATTGGCCCACATGAGTCTATTATTGACTATGAAAGACTATCGCATCCTTGAGCGCGAGTAGTTTCCCAAGCACTGCTTTCCCGGCAGCCATGTCGTCGGGAAAGCTCTCTCCGGTCTGATAATGCACGACGTAACTGTCCGCTCCGTGCGCAAAAGCGAGGAAGCCCCGGTAGAAGGAACCGGTGTATTCGCCGCCTTGGATTTTCATTCGGAAGACTGCACTGCTCATGGTTCCACCTGCGTCGGCACTGGGGCGCCGCGCGAGAAGGGTTAGCTCCTCAAGTCCGTCGGTCTTGGCCCGGGTGAAACTGACCACGCCATCGATCATGCGATCAAACGCGTTGGCCTCGCGCGACTCATGAATCCACTTGGCCAGCGGCTGCTGCTGGGCGATCCAGTAATCGATGCGCACGATTCCGCCGTGGGGAAAGTTGAAGCTGAAGGTGCCCGAATCCGAAGGCTCGGTCACAGA
>JAYTYG010000226.1:0-6066 GCA_043742585.1 Spartobacteria bacterium | reverse complement strand
CCCGCGCAGAGCGGCTGCGGCTGGACGCGCGGCGCGTGGAGTTGACTGAGGGGCGGCTGGCAAATATCCAGCAGCAGACAGAATTGGGGTTGAAACTGGTAAGCGACCTCAAGTTCGCGCAGGAACAAGTCAGCTCCAGTCGTCGTATGCTGGCGCTGTCCCGGCAGCAGGATGAGGCGGCGCGAATCTATCTCGCGTCATTGCTGGGGTTGAGCCCGCGAAAGCTGTCAGTGTCGACTCATTTGCCAGCGCCGCCAGCCTTGCCGGAGATTGATAAAGTGCTCGCCACCGCGCGCGGCAAACATCCCGGTATGGGGGTGCAAAATGCAGTCATCGAACAGCGGCTAAATGATTGCAGAGTGGCCCGGGCGCAGTTGATGCCTGTCGTTTCATTCGGCACGAGTTATTTACAAGGCGTGGATTTGAGCGCCTCCGGTAACCAGAATCTATATACAGCCACGCTCTCGGTGGACGTGCCGATCTTTGATTTCGGCACACAGCGCGCCAAGGTGCGGGCCGCGCAGGATAGATATGCCGCCGAACAGATCCGCCTGACCAAGGTCGGCGACGAGATTCGGAACGCGATCCTGGATACCTATGGGATGCTCATTGTCACCGCGCAAAACGTGGCGGTGGCCCGGCGGGATGTGGCGCAGGCCAGTCAGAGTTACGACTTGGCGCGGTTACAAACGCAGGCCGGATTGGTGGCGCCGCTGGTGGCAACCGATGCGGAGTTGCAGCTTGTGGACCGGCAGGAGGTTCTTAACGATCAGCAGGCTAGGGAGTTGGCCCAATTTGCCACCCTGCAAAACGTCGCGGGCGGCGTTTGGAAATGGCTGCGATGAAGCAGTCCCAGCGCATCGTTAAAAACATTCTCGCCGGCGGGATATCCGTGGGAATCGGCGGCCTGCTGCAGCTCGGTGCCCTTGCGTATATAGCGCGCCATGTGAGCGTGGCGCAGTTCGGCACTTACTCGTTTATATTTGCCTTTGCGATGTTCTTTCAACTGCTCGCCGATTCAGGGCTGAGTACAATTCTTGTGCGCGAGTTGGCAACGAAGCCCGAGCGGATGCAGGAAATCCTCGGAGCCGCAATCGCATTGGTCTGGTTGCTTACGGTCGCGGTGGGCGTGCTTATACTCGGGGTCATTCCGTTTCTGCAGTTCGCGTTTCATGTCAAAGTGCTCGCGGCGCTCATGGGCGTGGCCACGCTCATGCAGTTTCATGCAACGGTCTATGGTTCGGTGCTGCGTTCTCAGGAAGACAATGAATGGCAGGCTCTCGGCTTTCTCCTCCACAAAGTCTTATTCTGTGTTTGCGCAGTTGCCGGGCTCGCGTCCGGGCTCGGTCTGCTGGGCGTGGTGCTCGCTCATTTAATCCCGAATTTATTTCAGTGGTTGTTCTCCCGGGAAGTCGTCAAGCGCCGTTATGGGTGCCCGAAGCTGTATACAGACATCGCGGAGTGGAAGCATCTGCTGCTCCACTCGCTGCCCGTGGGCGGGGCGACGATGCTGAGATTGTTAGGTCAGCAAATAGACGTATTTATTCTCACCTGGCTGACGGACTTGCGCACGGTTGGGCTGTTCAGCGGGCCTTATCGCATCGCGCAGGCGCTGCGTTTCATCCCGCAAACGATGGCGCTCCCGTTGCAGCCAGTCTATTCGCGGCTCGCTGTACAAGCTGAGTCTAGGGCACAGCTTCAGGCCGCTTACGAACGCAGCGTCAAAGTCTTTCTCGTCGCGGGTTGCGCCGTGGCCACGGTCTTTGCCACTTGCGCGGCGCATTCCATCACACTTCTGCTCGGTCCAAGCTTCCGCGAAGCTGAACCCGCCATGCAGGTGCTCGGGTTGGCCTTTTTACCGTTCTTCGTTTCCAGTCCCCTCCCGCTCTTGCTCACCGCGCTTCATGAACAGCGGTCTCTATTGTGGATGACTGTCTTTGCCCTCGCTGTGCGGGTCGCGCTCAATTTCGCATTGATCCCGACTTTGGGTTTTATGGGGCCGAGCCTGGCTTTTTTTGCAGGCGAAATGGTGATGCTCGCGATGGGAATGATGCGCCTGGGCCAACTGGGATTTCGTCTGGCGATTGTTCAGCTCGCCTGGCGGCCGATGCTTGCCAGTCTTGTGCTGGCCTGGATCTTGAGCCTGAGCAACGGACGAGGGCCGCTGTGGTTTTTCTCCGCGCTGGCCGTCGGATCATGTGTCTATCTGGCATTGATCTATAGGCTCGGATTGTTTTCCCAGGAAGAAATTGGACTGGCGCGCGAAGGAGTCGGATTCCTAAAGCCGTTGTTAGCTAAATGGACCAATAGACCGCAGCTAAGTTGAAAGTTCTCGTCGCCATACTAGGGTTGGCCTGTATGGCTGCCGAGCTCGGATCTAAATGGCTCTGCTTTCCGTTGAGCAGACAGCTTCGCGGATTCAAGTTCCCAATTTTTGGCTATTCGAGCGCGTCGGATTCGCCCGTGGTAATTTCCTATGGAGTCGCGGCCGCCGTCCTTTGCGCGGCTTGCGTAGTGGGGTTTTGGCTGGGGAAAAATCGCGTGCTGAGTTGGAGCGGCACGTTCCTGATATGGCTGGGGGCGCTGGCGATTTTGCAGGTGAGTTATCTCGATGCCCCGTTGCTCCGGGTGCTCGCGTCCGAGTTCGATCAGCAGCAGGCGGCCCAAGCGTTTTCACACGCCGCACTGCCTGTAAACGCTGGCGGCGAGCCGACTGTGCTGCCGCGTCTGCCGCTCGATACGGTGGGCGAACGGCTCGCGGCGGGTTGGTATTTTGCGCGATTCGGCACCTGGTTTGCGATGCTGATTGGAGTGACTGCGCTGGGTTGTGGAGTGCGGGGGGAACAGCGGCGCACGATGATTTGGGTGGCGGTGGGGGGCTTGTCGCTGCTTGTCGTGGGGTGTCTGGAGCGGCCGACGATAGCGGAGCTTCTATGCGCGCGGGCGCGCGCAGCGGAGGCCATGGGTGCGCCGGACGGGGCTATTAACATGTATCGGCGGGCGCTGGAGATCGACGCCTGGCTGTCGCTCAATCTGGATGTCTATGAACGGATCGGCGCGATCGATTCGAATTTGGGCCGGCGCACGACGGTCGAATATGCGCTCCATCACGCCGAGCGTTCGCAGGTGGATCCTTCCAAGTCTGCGGCCGAGCTTATAGCATTGATTCCACGCACGCGCGGCCCGTTTGCAGTGGCTTTGCGCACACGGGTGGCTGATCTGCTCTCACGGCATGGCCGCTCATTACACGCTTACGGCGCTTATGGAGCGGCGATCAGTGAATTTCAGGCGGCGCAGATTTACGATCCCGAAGCGTTACTGCCGGGTTATTATCTGTCTCGGGCCTATTATCTAATTGGCGATTATCGGCAGACGATTGCGTTGAGTGAGCGATTGGTTTTACACGCTGGGGACCCGGTTTTTCGGGCGAATTTATTATCGAATATAGGCGATGCCTATACGAAGCTGGGCGCGTTTGAAGACGCCAAGATCGCATACCGGAAGTCGTATAGTCTGGACTATTCATTGAACCTGCGCGCGTTGTCGGCGTTGAATGGACCGTAGGGCGATGGGACATCTATATTTGCCGTTAGCGGCAAGTCTTGATCTGTCCTAACGCGATTAGATGTATTCCGGCCCGATTGAATATATTCTAATTCTACTTTGTTGCGTTTGTAAATATTCGGTGATCGCATCTCAATTCTTGAGGATTGAACGCGGAGCCGCAGAGAGATTCAGAAGGGCCGGATAGTGCGCGGGCCGGTCGAAGAGCCAAGTAATGAAGTATGAATGATGAGAATTCGCAGGCGCACCCTGTCACTTCCTCTTCCTGTTACCCCACTTAACAAAGTGGAAGTAAGCCATGATCGGATTTGCTCGCCGTGGCGCGCGTTTACGCGCCAACCTTTCAGCCCCTTTGCTTTTTTTACCCACTGATTTGAACCCGATTCACTGCCGCACCCGAGCGCCTCGACGGCGCATGCAAAATCCCCAGTACTCGGGCGGCAAGATTCCCGCAGTCAACCGGAGCCTCGCTGGTGACGCCTGATCCTCTTTCCAACGGCGCGCTGATCCGTCGCCTGCTCGCGCTGGGGTGGCAATATCGCGGCAAATGTCTCCTGGCACTTTGCTATCAAGTGTTTGCGCTGGGCGCGGGCCTCGTCGGACTCGCCGCGCTCGGCTGCGGAATCGATTTCATCCACCAGCAGTTGCAACCGGAACGCGCGGCCCCGGCCTGGCCCTGGGGAATTGCTCCACCGGCCACGTGGCAACCGATGACGGTCATCGCGGTGATCGCCGGGGTCATGCTGGGATTCGCATGGGTGCGCACGTTATTAGTCTATATCTATTCCATAGCGATTGCGGGCCTGATCCAGCAGGAGATCGTCGTGCAGTTGAGGACACAGGTATATGACAAGCTGCAGCGTTTAAGCTTTCGCTTTTTCGATGCCAACGCCTCGGGAACGATCATTAACCGAGTCACGGCAGATGTGCAAAATGTAAGACTTTTTGTTGATGGCGTAATCATACAAGGTATCATTTTTGTCCTGTCGCTGTTTGTGTATGTCAGCTACATGGTCCAACTCCACGTCTGGCTCACTGTGGTCTGTCTCGCCAGCACGCCGCTGCTCCTGCTCGCCTCGATGATCTTTTCTCATCATGTGCGGCCCGCTTACTCCCGCAACAGTGAGTTGGTGGACGCCATGGTGGGCCGGCTGACGGAGGACATTCAGGGGATCCAAGTGGTGAAGGGCTTTGCGCGTGAGCCGGAAGCCACTGCGGCGTTCGCCGGCACTGCGGATGCCGTGCGGGACCAGCAAAAGAAGATCTTCTGGCGGATCTGCCTGTTCGGCCCGTGCATCGACTTCATGACTCAGGTGAATGTGGCGGTGCTGCTGCTCTATGGGGGCTGGCTGGTGATCCACGGGCAGTTGCCGCTCGGAGCAGGCCTGGTGGTGTTCTGCGGCCTGCTCCAGCAGTTCAGCGGGCAGGTATCGACCATTTCAAACCTCGTGAACTCCGTTCAGCAAAGTTTGATAGGCGCCAGGCGCGTGTTTGAGATCATCGACACCCCGCTCGAGGTCGCCGCGCGTCCGGATGCGGTCCGATTGCCGAAGGCTGCCGGCTTTATCAACTTCGAAGCTGTATCATTTGCTTACCTGCGTGAAGGCGGCGCTATTAGCGATATCAACCTGGCAGTTAAGCCCGGTCAATGTGTCGCCATCCTGGGGGCCACCGGTGCGGGGAAAAGCACGCTGCTGTCGTTGATCCCGAGGTTTTACGATCCTACAGCGGGTCGTATTACGTTAGATGGGCATGATTTGAGGGATATTCATCTGGATGATCTACGGCGTAATATCGGGGTTGTTTTTCAGGAAAGCTTTTTGTTTTCCAACACCATCGCCGCCAACATCGCTTTTGGGCATCCCGAGGCGACGCAGCACAGATTGAACGCGCGGCGCGCATCGCGCAGGCGCACGATTTTGTCACCGCCATGCCCAAGGGGTATGACACGATCCTGGGCGAATCTGGCGCGGGCCTTTCCGGCGGACAACGTCAACGCCTGGCCATCGCGCGGGCCGTGCTGCTCGAACCCGCAGTGCTGCTGCTCGACGATCCCACCGCCGCGATCGATCCGGAAACTGAGCAGGAGATTCTCGCGGCCATGGATACGGCGATCGCCGGGCGCACGACGTTCATCATCGCCAATCGCGTGTCCACCCTGCGTCGGGCTGATATCATTGTGGTGATCAAGGCGGGGAGCATTGTTCAACAGGGTAGTCATCGGGAGTTGATGCGGCAGGAAGGCCCGTATCTGGAGGTCGCCAGATTGCAGCTCATCGGGGACGCGGAAGATTTCGCGAGCGAGGCCGGGGCACCCGAATGTTGGCCGGGGGCGAGCTTATGAGTGGCGTGTCCGAACCAAGCGGGCGCAGGCCGGGAGCGTTGAAACTCACGGAAGTCAGCCGTCCCCAGGATGAGGAAAACGATGTGGACTCGCGGCCGCTCGAATGGAGTTTGATCCGCCGCCTGTTCACCTATGCGGCGCCTTATCGCACGCTGGCG
>JAYTYG010000225.1:0-3400 GCA_043742585.1 Spartobacteria bacterium | reverse complement strand
TTCATCGAGGTCGCTGTGGAGCGCAGATTCGCTTCCAAGCTGCTCTTTGCATGCCAGTGAAATTGCTCGATTTCGTATTCCTCGCGCCCGAAGGCCTGGACCATTTTGATCGAGCTCAGCCCTTCCTGGGCCTGGGTGAGCACGGCGCTTTCACGCTCCTGAATTTCCGTGGACTCGGCCCTGATGCGTTTGGCGTAAATGTAGATGGCTCCGATCATCACCGGGACGATGGAGAGGGAGAGCAGGGCGAGTTGCCAGTCGAGGCCCCAGACGATGGCGAAGGTGGTGGCGATGGTCACCGCGGCGCTGAAGACAAATGTGCCCTTGCTGTAAAATGACTGTATCGACTGGGAGTCGTAGGCGACGCGGAAGCTCGAGTCCGAGCTGCGCCGGGTGTCGTGAAATTTGAGGGGCAGCGAGTGGAGGTAAGCGTAGAGCTCTGTGCGCAGGCGCAGGAGTGCGCGGAGCCCGACCTTTACGTAAATGAGGTTGGTAACGAGGTTGAGCAGGCCTCCGAGGAAGTGGAACGCGACCAGTGAAAGGCAGAGGAAGAGGATCGTATCCAGGACAGACCAGGCGTGGGCTTCAAGGGCGCGCATGGCCTGTGGCTCGAGGATTTGATTGAGGAGCTTGCCCATCAGCAGCCCAAAGGGACGTGTGGTCAGCAGATCCTGGATGAGGATCTCTTTCTGGCCGGTCATCGCCGCAGGCAACACACGGTCGACGATCACCGCAAACGGCCACGGCCTGAGCTGGTTGAAGCCAATCGAGAAAAGCGAGAGAACCGTGGCCAGAAAAGTCGGCAGCAGAAAAGGCCGGTAATAGGCGAGCACGCGGCGGTAAATTGGCATGGGGCGAAAAACAGTATCGTATGGGACGGCCTTGGCAACGCTCTTCGGGGCGCGCGGGCGGCGGACGCTGGGTCGGGTGGCGGGCCGGGCGCCGGGTCGGGGAAAAAGCGTTTGGTCGACGTTTTGTCTTTTGCCGCCATCCGTGCCGCCCCTAGTGTCCGCCGCGTGATTGACCGATACACGCTTCCCGAAATGGCCGCCATCTGGACGGACCAGCGCAAATATGAAATCTGGCTCGAAATCGAGACCCTCGCCTGCGAGGCGCAGGCGGAGATTGGGGTGATTCCGCCTGAAGACGCCGCCACGATCCGGGCAAAGGCTAAATTTGACGTGGGCGAGATCCTTGAGATCGAGAAGCGCACCAACCATGACGTGATCGCGTTTTTGGAGAACGTCGCTAGTTATGTGGGGCCGGCTTGCCGCTGGATGCATCAGGGCATGACGTCCTCGGACGTGCTCGACACCACGCTCGCTGTCCAGATGGCTGAGGCTTCAGATATTTTGCTCAAGGACTTGCGCGATCTGCGCGAGGTGGTCGCCCGCCGGGCCCGGGAATTTAAGAACACCCCGATGATTGGCCGCAGTCATGCCATTCATGCCGAACCCATTACCTTCGGACTCAAGCTGGCTTTGATGTATGACGAAATGGGCCGCTCCTTGGAGCGTTTGGAGCAAATCCAACCTCGGATTCGCGTCGGCAAACTCAGCGGGGCTGTCGGCACCCACGCCCATCTCGATCCCCGCGTCGAAGAGCGTGTTTGTGAGCGGCTCGGACTCAAGGCGGCGGCGCTCAGCACCCAGGTGATTCAACGCGATCGGCACGCAGAATTTCATACCACCCTGGCCATTATTGCATCGTCCATTGACCGTTGGGCGACGGAATTCCGGCACCTGCAACGCACGGAAGTCCTTGAAGTTGAGGAATACTTTTCCGCTGGCCAAAAGGGCAGCTCGGCCATGCCGCATAAGCGCAACCCGATTACCGGCGAAAAGCTCAGCGGCCTGGCCCGGATCATCCGCGGCAACGCGATGGCGGCGCTGGAGAATGTCGCCCTCTGGCACGAACGCGACATCAGCCACTCGTCGGTGGAGCGGATCATCATGCCGGACTCCTGCGTGCTGGTGAACTACATGCTGGTGATCTTGCGCAAGCTCGTGGACCGGCTGCTGGTGTATCCCGAGAACATGGCGCGTAACATGCGCATTACCAAGGGCTTGTATTTCAGCCAAACCATCCTACTCACGCTCACCGCCCGCGGCATGGAGCGCAAGGCTGCCTATGAAACTGTCCAAAGCGCGGCCATGAAGACCTGGCAGGGCGAGGTCAGTTTGCAGGAAAATCTGGCGGCTGAACCCCAGATCGCTGCGCTCTTAAGTCGCCAGGAAATCGATCATCTTTGCTCGCTGGACATTCATTTCGCACACGTCGATGCGACCTTCGCCAAGCTGGGCCTCGGCGACGCCTGAGTTAAATGCAGAGCCGCCCAGAGCGTGGCTGCGACGGCCCGTCGCTTTTTCGGAAAAAACACCGTCCCATCGCTTTTCCGGTAAGCAAACACAAACAACGTGCAGCGACATCTCTGTGGCAGACCGCAGCTGATTCGCGGGACGGCTGCGATCGTTCAGCGCCCGCCCGCCCTCACCATAACCTGGCGGGGCGGGCGCGGTTTTTTTAAAAAATTAGAGATCAAATTTGTGGCGGCTTCCCACTTTCAAGTGGAAGCTAGATCAGTATTGTCCACGCCACGCTCCATTTGGACCCTTGGATTCGTTTTATGACTCGGAAAATTGCCCTTCTATTTCTCGCCCTCGCCATTCCCCTGACCGGTTGCAACAAGGTTAAGGGTTTTTTAAATAATAAAAAACAGGCGGAGGTCGTGCCCTCACCGTTGCCGTCCCCCGTGGTGCCGCCGGCTCAGGCGGCGTCAACCAAGGTCGACACGGCTGCGCCAGCGCCTGTCGAGGCGCCCAAAGGCGAGGTGAGTCGGAAGTCGTCGGCCATGGTCTTGTGTTACCATCGCTTTGAGGATCGGCCTAAAGACTCGCTGGCCATTAAGCCTTCGGAGTTCGAGGAGCAGATGCAGCAGATCAAGGACAACGGGTTCACGGTGGTCTCGATGAAGGATTTTCTGGCTTGGCGGCGCGGGGAGAAAGAGATTCCTGATAAAAGTTGTTTAATCTCAATCGATGACGGTTACCGCTCTGGTTACGATGTGGCGTGGCCGATTTTGAAGAAGTTTGGGTATCCGTTCACGATGTTTATCTACACGAACTACGTGAAGGGCCAGCCGAAGTCCGGCGGGCAATCCATGTCCTGGGAGGAACTGGCTGAGATGCGCGATGCTGGGGTGGATATCGAGTCGCACACCGTTTCACATATGGATCTGCGCGCGAAGAAAGGCCGCACTCCTGAGCTCTATGAGCAGTGGGTGCGCGAGGAGTTGGTGAACTCCAAGAAAATGCTCGCCGCGATCTCACCATCAATGCGATGGCGCTGGATGCGGATGGCTCGTTGATCGACCCGTATGGAGGCGCTCGCGACGTTGATG
>JAYTYG010000224.1:0-5238 GCA_043742585.1 Spartobacteria bacterium | reverse complement strand
CGACAGGCAGGTGCCCGAAGGCTTTTACTTGATCGATCGCTTTAATCCAGCGAGCAATTTTCATCTCTCCCTCGGAATCAACTATCCCAACGCCGCCGACCGCCTCCGAGGCGATCCCAAGCACCCTGGGGGCGACATCTTTATTCATGGGAGCAATGTCTCGATAGGTTGCCTGGCGCTTGGCGATCCAGCTATCGAAGAGCTCTTCCTCGCTGCCTTCGACACCCACGCGCAGGGCGCGCCTCCCATTGGCGTGCATATATTCCCAGCGAAAATGCAGGGTCAAAATTGGCGGCAACTGCAGAGCCAGGCCGCCATTGAAGATCCAGCGTTGGCGAAGTTCTGGAAGGAACTCGAAGTGGCAAACAGCGCCTTTGAATCCGATCAAGAGCGACTCGCCAAGCCTGTCCCTGGCATCCTCCCATCCACTACGGCTCGCCGACCGTAGGATTCGAAATCACGATCGCCCTGGCGCGCACTGCACGGGAGAGAATCGCCTTCCCGTCGGGCGCCGCTTTACGGGCCATTCCTGTATAGCGCAGGGGCTGATAGCCCAACGCCAGCAGGTTCGCGAGCGGGGCTTCCTTCAATGCCGGCTTCCAGTCGGGTTCACCGCCTGTCTCATAGAAATAGACCCAGAGGTGGTCAGGCTGCTTCCAACCCGCAAACAATATCACGTGCCGATGTGGGAAATTCAGTAAGTCCCCCGGCTGCAACTCTTGGGCGCTGGTCAAAACGTCGCACACTGCAGGAAGCTGTGTGGTGTCGTGGACGCGCGGCAACTTGAGGCAACGCGATACAAACCCCGAGCAATCCACTCCAGCCGCCTTGCCGCTCACTGCCAGATTGTCCGCGCGCCGCTTCGCTGGCGAGGAAACATCACCGCCTGCAAGCCCCGCCGCGATGGCTTGATCAAAACTAGCCGGGTCATCAAAGCCCCCCCACTTATACGGCACCCCTTGATTTGCCTCACCAGGGACCCACCAGCCAGCGCGGCCGTCCTCAGGTCGATAACTCGCGTCGGGTGTGTCTACCCGGATGCCGTTCGCGTCCACACCATGAAGAATATTTCGCGCAAACGGACGCCAGGAATGCTTGGCATAAAGCTCCGCGATTCCCATGGCCTCCGACGGGCTCACCTGGGACGGTGCCGACGCTGCGCCGGGCAGCAGGATCGTCTTTGAATCCGGCCCTTTGGAGGCGCACCCGCCTAGAAAGATGAGCAATAGAACGGCGCAATGCGACGCCACGCCTTTGCTCACGCTGTTGGCGGGGCGCTCCGAACGGGCGGGCGCAATAATTACTGGGGTCAAATGTATCATCGGGTTCAAACTTGCCGGTGCTCGGTTTGGGCATTCATAGTAGGGGCCGGGAGCCAAAGGGAAGCCTGATGAGCTCCAGCCGATCATGCCCCAAAAACTATTCGCTCACAAATCCCTACATTTCGTTATCGGAGCTCTCCTCTGCCTCGGCGGCAACGTCGGACTCGCTGCCCCAGCGAGCCTCAAGACACGCACCGCCCTTGTGATTGGCAACGCTCACTACGAAGCATCTGTCGGCCCCCTGCGAAATACCCACAACGACGCCAAATCGATGGCCAAAACTTTGCGGGAACTCGGCTTCACGGTCATCGAGCGATATGATCTTTCAAGGGACCAGCTGCTCAAAGCTGTGGACCAATTTCGCACCACTATTCCGGGCGCCGAGGTCGCACTTTTCTACTACGCCGGACACGGCATATCGATTGCCGGCGCTAACTATTTGATCCCACTCAAATCGGGTTTTAACGCAGAGGGCACTGACGATGTCACCTTGCGGATGCTCTCAGAGACTCGGCTATTTAATGCCGAACAGGCCGTCGCCGACATGGGCGCAGCCGGCGCGGGCTGCAATCTGGTGATACTCGACGCCTGCCGTAACACGCCTATTAACAAATCCACCAAAACCCGCGACGCCACCAATCACGGCGGGCTCTCGGAGATGACCCCGCCGGCCGGCTCGCTCATTGCCTTTGCGACCGATGCCGGGCAGACGGCATCTGACGGTGAAGGCGCGAACGGTCTGTATACAGACGAGCTCATGAAGCATCTGCGGACGCGCGGATTAACGATCGAACAAGTATTTAAACGCACTCGTGCCGGTGTGCTGAAGCGTTCAGGCGGCATACAAGTGCCATCGGAATATTCACGATTGGTGGGTGACGATGTCTACCTGGCAGGGCCTGCCGTCGCCCAACCAGCCAAGGTGGAAGCGCCGGCAACATCCAAACCGGCGCTGGTGGCGGTGGCTGTGACAATCCCAAGCGTCACCCAACTGGTAAAACTGGCGGAGGCAAGGCAAGTGGCGGATTGCACTCAAGGGCTACAGGTGCTCGTGCGCTCCCGGGGGCCAGGCGCTTACGCCACACAGCCTTTGGACGCCCTGCTCACTGGGGTAAAGGAAGATCTCAAGCAGACCCCGCTTCCCGCGGACAAACTGAGCGCGGCGCTAACCACCTGCGATCTGGTGTTACGACTGCTCCCTGAATGTGTGCCATCGGGAGCACCCGGTAGTTCGCTCCTGGCCGCCAAAGCCCATAACCGGCGCGGCGACGCTTTGCTGCTCTCGGATCGAGCCGCAGAAGCCGTCTTGGAGTTCGACGCTGCGGCATTCCTGGACCCGAGCGACCCCTACATTCTCTACAATCGAGGCCGGGCGAATCTGACATTGGATCGCAAGGAAGAAGCCAAAGCTGACTTCACCACAGCAAGCGCAGCTCGATTTGGACGCAGCAACGCCCGAAAGCTTGCCGGGCGCGCGCTGGCAGAAATGAAGTAAGCGCTACGCAACCATAAGGGCTAACGCTCACAGAGCATATAGAAACGCAGGTGTCGTTCAGCCCGAGGCGACTTTTCATCCTTCATAATTCCTCTCAGCTCCCGCCAAGAGCCTTGGAGATGTACCCCACCGGGCCACGACCTCAACCGGGTTGAGAATTTCTTGGCAGAGCGCCCGCAATTCATCCATATTCCCCGCGCGCTAAGGTGGATGCACTTCGGGGCTGTAGCTCAATGGTTAGAGCAGGCGACTCATAATCGCTTGGTTTCCGGTTCAAGTCCGGACAGCCCCACGTTTCCCGTGGACGCAGTGGACGCAGTGGACGCAGTGGACGCAGTGGACGCAGTGAGTCGATTGAGGCAGAGAGCGCAGGTCCGTCCTTTTCTTATCTCCGCGCCTCTGCGTTAAATCCTACCCGGCACTGAGCCACTGCGTTACAGCGTCACTCCCGGATAATCACAGGAGTGCCAATCCGCGTTGCATTATAGAACCGGCGCGCATCCCAACGGGAAAGCCGCACACAGCCATGCGACGCAGCGTAGCCGGGGAGATAACCCGCGTGCAACCCGTAGCCGGGACTGAACTCCACGAAATAAGGCATCGCAGCGCCTTGGAAATGAGCGAAGGGCGGCAATGGATCCTTTCGGACATCCACGTTGGATTTAATGACCCTGTCATCCGCATCCAGATACTTCCCATAAAGATTCGAGTGATGATCGATATCTTTCCGAATCACCTTAAACCTGCCGACGGGCGTTTCGTGGCCTTGTTTACCGGTGGAAATCCCAGCTTCGGCAAACTCCCTGCGATTCCGGAATAGATAAGCGCGCTGATCCCCCAAGCGCACGACCACCTCGACCCGACCGCGACGAGCTAAAGGCCGCCGCAACCCGGTCAAGTCGCCCAGAGAAGCACACCCGGACAAAAAGCCGAGGGCGAGCACGGCAAGAATGCCTTTAAAAACAAATGAAGAGTTCAATAGTGAAAAGTTTAGAAAGATAGCTTTGAAGCGCCTCTCGAAAAGGCCGAAATTTTCAGAAATCAAGATCGTTCCCGGCATAAACCGTCGATCTCGACCACTTAGGAAAGCAGACTTAGGAAAGCCAACTAATCAAAGTCGAAGGATGCAGCGCCCAGCCGAACAATCCAGCGGCCCCCATTACGATGGCACCACCGGTAGGCACCAATGACAGCCAGAACAACCAAAGCTGATGAGTCAACGCAGTGACAGCCAAGAGCGAAATAGCGATAGCGGCGAGCGCATCGGATAAGTCAAATTGGTCATCCCTATAATTTGACGCGTCATAATCTTTTTGATCCTGATCCGCCTGAGCTTTGAGTCCGTCCTTTTTCTTCCGCTGCTCGTCGCTGAGCTGTTGATAAGAATCTATTGCCGCCTGATATCCGTTCTTTTCATCAACCGGCCTAGAAGCCGCGCTCAAACGCAATTGGATCAATGTTGCCTTCGCCACCTCTTCGCGCACATTGCGCGCCTGATAAAAAGCCCAATGATCCAACTTATTGGCCTGTGCCTGCTGCATGGCCTGCACAATGTTATCATCTTTGACCTTGCAGATCCCCATAAAGGTTGCAAGCAAGGCCACGGTGATGGCCACAAGCATGTTCAAGCGCGCAGACGCTTTGTCGGAGGCTTTCTCGCTCTCAAGCGATTCAATAGTTTCCATCGGCTGAATATCCATAAAGTGTGATGCCTTAGAATATCAGCAGGTTTATCTAAGAAAAAAACTATATTTAAGACAGGCTTCTGAATTTCCCCGCTAACGACGGCACGCAGACATGCGCGCGACGCTGGGACAGACCCGAATTTTTCGAAAAGCTGCTAACTCGAAGTCATTCGACCCGATAATAGAAAATTGAAACAAGGAGGACACGGAGGCAACTGAAACTGAGTGAATTGCTCGCCCTCGCCCCTTTGTTACCCTGCGTCTCCGGGACTCTGCGTTAATCCCTTACGCCATCGGCATCCTGCTTAACGCATATGGCTTTAAAACAAAGGGGCAGCGATTCCGTTGAGCTGACGCCGGCGATCGGGTCGCTTCAGCTTTAGGCGCTTGTTAAATCGGGAGGTTAAATTCGCCCTTAAGCGCGCGCAATTCCTCAAGGGCCTTCTTAGTGTCACCGACCTGCGCAGTCAGAGCAAGTTGCAGGTTGATGATCCGCTCACCCACCTTCACACGCATGAGCAACTCGTCATGGTCAAACGGTTTGGTGATATAATCGTCCGCCCCCATTTCCATTCCTTTTCTGAAATCGGAACGCTCACTTTTGGCCGTCAAAAAAATAAAGGGAATGTATTGCAAATGAGTATTCTTATGAAGCAAATGAAGTACGCCATATCCATCCAAAACAGGCATGTTGAGGTCCAGCAGTATAATGTCTGTTTGTAAACCGTTCTCAAAT
>JAYTYG010000223.1:0-2956 GCA_043742585.1 Spartobacteria bacterium | reverse complement strand
CGCCTGCGGCCCCTGCGGCTGAAAATCCGGCCGCGGCCAATGATAAAAACGAAGTGCTGCGCCGGATGATGGAACGGCGCGAAAAGGAAATGTCCAAATGAAAACCGATCGCTCGATCCCCTCTATTGTCAGCCCCTTGAACCCGTGTCCCTTGAACCCGGCACCGGGTTTTATACTGGCGCTGCTGCTGCTGCCCTGGGGGGCTTTGGCCCAACAGCCGAAGTCAGCCGTGGCCCTGCCCGAACGGGTGGCGCCCGGCGCCCGAGAGCTCCCGGCGGCGATCCCGCCGGTGACGGATGCTCCGGCGCTCCCGGCCGCGCCGGCGGAGCTCCCGAAAACCCCGGCCAAGGGCAATATCATGCTCAATTTCCAAGGCACGCCGATCGCCGATGTGCTCAGTTATTTGAGCGAGGCTGCGGGCTTTGTCATCGTCCAGGAAACTCCGGTGACAGGCACGGTCAACGTGGTCAGCCGGCAACCGGTCAACGCCGAGGAAGCCGTGGATCTGCTCAACACGGTGCTCGTCGAGAAAGGGTTCACGGCGCTGCGCAGCGGTCGGATCTTAAAAATCGTGAGCCGCAAAGAGGCGCAAAAGCGCGATCTGCCGGTGCGGACCGGGAGCGACCCGGACAAGATTCCACAACGGGACGACATGGTCACACAGATCTTGCCATTGCGTTATGGCGAAGCGACCAAGCTGGTGGAAAACCTCAAGCCGTTGCTATCGGAGACCGCGACGATAAACGCCAACGAAGGCAGCAATTCCATTCTGCTCACGGACACGCAGGCCAATATCCATCGGATCGCCGAGATCATTCGCGCTATCGACACCTCGGTGGCGGGCAGCTCGGTCCTGCACGTTTACGCGCTCCAATTCGCCAACGCCAAAGAAGTCGCCAGCGTCGTGACCCAACTCTTTACCACGGGCTCGGCCACCGCCCAAAACCAGCGGCGCGGTCAGGGCGGGGCCCCGGGGTTTGGCGGCTTTCCCGGGTTTGGCGGATATGGCGGATATGGCGGGGGCCAACCGCAGGGAGGCGCGCCACAAACCGGTGCGCCGCAGAATGACGCCCGCCAGGCGGCGGCCCGCGTGATAGCGGTGGCGGACGATCAGAGCAATTCGCTGATCGTGAGCGCCCCGGAGGATATGCTTCCGAGCATTACGGAGATGATTAAAAAGATCGATACCACGATCGCTGACGTCACCGAGAGTCGGATCTTCCGGCTCATGCACGCTGACGCGGTGGAGACGGCGGCGCTGATCACCAGTCTGTTTAGCGATAGCGCGACTCAGAATAGTCAAAACAGCCGCCAATCCGGCGGGTTCGGCTATGGCTTCGGGTTTGCCCAGCCGCAAGCGCAGCCCCAGCAAAGCCAGCGCGCATTGCAGCAATCCCGCGTGGTCGCTGTGGGCGATCCGCGCACCAATTCCCTGCTCATTTCTGCGGCGCGCGACACCATGATGCAGATTGCTGAAATGGTGGGCCGCTTGGATGCGACTGACGCTAAGAAACAACACGTTTACATTCATTCCCTGGAACACGCCGACGCCGATAGCGTGGCGGCGGTGCTGCGCGGAATGCTCGGGGGCCAGGGCGCAAGCTCTCAGACGCAGTCGGCCACGAGCCGGCTCACCAACCGCAGCGCCACAGGAGCCGCTATCAACCCTGCGGACGCCTCCAGCACCAGCCGCAGCGCACGTTAGGTTTGAAGACGGAGTTTATCCGCAGATTAACGCAGATTAACGAAAATTTTATAAGCGTATGCGCATGAGTCCAAACCGTGAAACCCGATTGCCGCAACACCCAGGGACTACGGCTCATTTCACAACGCCATCCCCCTCCGGCATCGCCCCCCCCGCTGGGGGTGAGCGGGTGAGCCAAGCTCCTCTTCATTCATCATTCATCCTTCATAATTCCCTCGCTGCCCTCCCGATTTTAATGCTCAGATCCTCTTCAAAAACCGTGCTCACCAGCAGTATCGCGGCCTTCGCCGCCATGGCCTTGAGCTTGTCCCTTCCAGCCCAGAGCGCGCGACCGGGCAGTTCCGGACGGACCACCGGCAGCGCCTCCGGCAATTCCAACAGCGGCACCAACAGTGGCCGCACCACAGGGACGAGCTCCAGCACAGGGGGCGCGCGCCAGTATCGCAGCCACACGGAGTTGGGCGACGCCACGATCAGCATCGATCCCGAAACGCGGTCCCTGGTCATTGTCACTGACGAAGAGACCCACAACGAACTGCTGAAGGTCATTCGCACACTCGACAAGCCCAAGCCCCAGGTCCTGATCAAAGTGGTGTTCCTGGAAGTCACCTACAACAAGAGCTCGGACATCGGCGTCGAAGGCAGCTACACGTTCAATTTGAAAAACCCGGCACAGGCGACCACGGGGACGACCACATCCGTGACGGATGTCACCGCAACGGATAGCTCTGGGGTAAAGACGCAAACGACCAATACTGCAAATAATACAGTCAACACGTTGGCGTCACTGGGCCGCAGCGCCACCGCGCAAAGTCTCTTCGGGCTCGCCGGCGCCACGGACGGCTCCTTCATCCGGCTGGCTAGCGACGACTGGTCGGCCACGTTGCGCGCCCTGGATTCGAAAGGCAAAGTGGAGATCCTCTCCCGGCCATCCATCATGGCCCGGAACAACCAGGAAGCGGTCATCGTGGTGGGGCAGGAAGTCCCATTCATCACCAACAGCCGTATCACCGACACGGGCCAGACCATCAACACCGTGCAATACGACAACGTCGGCATCATTCTCAAGGTGACCCCTTTTATCACGTCCGACGGCACGGTGGAAATGATCGTGGCGCCCGAGATCTCCACTCTTACGGACAAAACCGTGCCGATCTCAAACAACGCGAGCTCGCCCATCATCGCCAAACGTTCTGCGGAAACCGTGGTGGTGACGCCCAACGCTAAAACCGTGGTTATCGGCGGTTTGAT
>JAYTYG010000222.1:0-6538 GCA_043742585.1 Spartobacteria bacterium | reverse complement strand
TGTTATTCCCCGGGGCCGTCAGCGGGCAGGGCTTTATTTAAAAAGCATGTCGGTGATTGCGCCGGGGAGCTGTCGGGCTTCATCGCCACCCAAGGCATTGCCGATGTCCTCAAGCCGGTGAATCAAGTCGACTACTTGGCGCCTTGGATACGGGCCACCCGCAGCGGCGCAGAAATGTGTGCGACAGCCAAATGGCCGACTCTCGTAGATACTGCAACGATGGGTCTTGGGATCCAGTAAGGGGCAGTTGCCGTCTTTGACTTTGGGCAGGCGCGTTTGGCCGCTGGTCCGGACGGCGCGGGCGGCCACCAAAGCTTCGCCAGCCGTGAGGTAAGGCACTTGGCCGGTCAGCTTGAAGTGACAGCAATCGGTTCGCAATTCGCAGTTGCGTTCGATGGGGCGGGCTTCGAGCTCTTTGTAGATGGCCTGGACTTTGGCGATGGCCTCTTCGGGCTTAATAGTGGGACGACGGATCATGAGAGTGGGTGGACGGCTGGAAAGATGCGGAGTCGCAGCCAGTTCGCGCTCCAGCACGAATGGCCAATGCCAAGCCAATGCGCAATCCCCAATGCGGCAAAGGCGGCGGGCGGCGGCGGGCGCATCTCCGATGCTTTACAAGCTCAGCTCAAAAGGCGCCCGAAGGATGAAGGATGAAGGATGAAGGATGAAGGATGAAGATTCGGAGAGCGCAGGTGCTGTTAAGCCCGTGGCTGCTTTTTACTCATCATTCCCCACAGCGTCTTCTCCGCCTTCTGCATTCATACTTCATAATTCATCCTTCATAATTCTTAGTTGCGGTGTTTGTAAATATTCTCAGGCGACTTGACCTGCGGCATGGCCCGAGGCCCAGGCCCATTGGAAATTGTAGCCGCCGAGCCAGCCGGTGACGTCGACCACTTCACCGATGAAGTAAAGGCCGGGGACTTTCCGGGATTCCATGGTCTTCGAAGATAGTTCATGCGTCTCCACGCCGCCGATTGTCACTTCCGCTTTGGGATAACCTTCCGTCCCAGAGAAGTCCAAGGGCCACTTGTTGAGCAGCGTGGCGACTTGAGTGGCTTCCGCAGATTTATAGTGCTGCACGGGTTTGGCGGGCGCGTGCCGGGCGCACCAGGCTTCAGCAAAGCGTCGCGGCCAGTGTCGGCTGAGCAGGGTGGGCAGGTCGGCTTTTTCCCGGCGGGCGTCGGCCAGCCATTTGTGGGCATCCACGCCGGGTAAAAGATCGAAGCTCAGCGTCTCGTTTTCTTTCCAGAATGAGGAGATCTGTAGAATGGCCGGCCCGCTCAGGCCGCGATGGGTGATGAGCAGGTGCTCGTGAAAGGCGACGTTCCGATTGCGCACGGTGACGGGCAGTGACAAGCCGCTGAGTTCATGCAACGGCGCGTCGGCCGCCGCAAAAGTCAGGGGCACCAATCCGGGCCGGGTCGCGGTCACTTCAATGCCAAATTTCCGCGCCAGCCGATACCCGAAATCCGTCGCGCCAAGCTTGGGGAAGGACAGGCCGCCCGTGGCGATGACGAGCGAGTCCGCAGTCAATTGGCCCTGCGAGGTTTCAACGCGGAATCGGTCGGTTTTACTGACTTCGGTCACCCGGCAGTTGAGGCGGATGAGCACTTTGGCTTGGGCGCATTCATCGAGCAGCATCTGGATAATATCGCGGGCGCTGTCGTCGCAGAACTGCTGTCCCAGCTTCTTTTCATGATAGGCGATGCCATGTTTTTCAACCAAGGCGATGAAGTCCGAGGGCCGGTAGCGGGCTAGGGCGGATTTGCAAAAGTCGGGTTGGCGCGACAGGTAATTGGCCGCCGTGGCCTGCAGGTTGGTAAAGTTGCAGCGGCCGCCGCCGGAGATGGCGATTTTTTTTCCAACCCGATCCTGATGATCGAGCACCGCGACCCGGCGTCCTCGTTTGCCGGCTTCGATGGCGCACATGAGTCCGGCCCCGCCAGCCCCGATGATGATCACATCATAGGCGAGATTGGCGGAGTCGGCGGGTAAAGAGGAAGGATCCAAAGTAAGGGTGACGCTGAATGGCAAATCGTGAGGGCTCAATCTCCATCTTGCAGCGAGATCTGGGGGGCGCGGTCGGGATGCCAGGGGTTGCGCGTGTAATTTGAAGCCACGATGGCGCCTGCGAAGTCTTCACACATGGCGCAGAGCGCGTCGACATCGAGGCGGAGATGGACGGGGCGGTAAATGTTTAAAAAACAGGCGCCGCTTCGGAAAAGCCGCACTGCGGGAAACATTCGACGGCCATCCTTGCAATGCAGGGGCCGGAGGAACTGTTTTTGCAGATGGACAAAGGCGCCGGCGATCTGGATGAGGCCTTTGAAGAACTCCCAGTCGGCGTTGCGTTCGCGGAGCCAAAGCTGTTCGAGGACGTCGTGCGCTTCGTAATATAACTGATCATTAAAACAACGAAAGTAACCGGTGTAGAACGGATCCAGCGCCAATTTGTCCGGCGCTGTTTCGGGCTGGCTGGCTCCGGCGAGCAACGCTGCAACGCGTTCAGACTTCTTCATGGCGAAATGAGGGGCCGCAGCGGTGGGCCTTTGCGTGGCGCATTGGAGCTTGGGCCGGAGTGGAGAGTTGTTTTTTTCATCGCATGGCCCGGAATGGGAACCTATCTTTCTCGGCCTTGTAGCTGACAAGATGCGAGTGAAATCCTGTGATTTGATGTATGGCGTGGATGTTGAGCCATGGACTGGCCCTGTGGCGGAGGATCGTCGACATTTGGCATTTGGTTCCTGATCGATGTCGTTCCTCGTCGCGCTCCTCCTCTTGTTATTGATCGCCGGGTCGGGTTTTTTCTCGGCGATTGAGACCGGGTTGTTCTCGCTGCAACCTTTTCAGGTCGAGCGACTTAAGGCCAGAAAGGCGAAGTTCGGTCTGGAGCTGGCCCGGCTGATGGAGAATCCGCGTCGGCTGCTGAGCGCGATCCTGATTGGCGACGCGCTGGTTAATCTGCCGTTGATCATCCTTTGTGTGTATCTGCTGCGCGGGGTGGAATCATTTTTCCTCCCATTCCCGGTGACCGCGTTGTTGATCTTTGCCCTCGTGGTTTTCGTCTGTGATCTGGTGCCCAAGCTCCTGGCGTTGGCGCAGCCCGAGCGCGTGGCGAGAATCGGGGTGCGGGTGATGAGCCGTGGATTGCCTTTGATTGATCCGCTGTGCCGACTGCTTCAACACGTGAGCGAGCATCTGGCGAATTGGCTGACTCCCGCCCAGTTGCAGCCCACTCAATTTTTGAACGACGAGGAATTGGAGACGCTCGTGGAATTGAGCGCGGAGGAAGGCGCCCTGCACGAGACTGAAAGCGAGATGATTCAGGAGATCATCAAGCTCGGCGATAAGACGGCCAAGGATTGCATGACTCCGAGGGTCGATTCCTTTGCCGTGCCTGATACTTACAGCAACGAGGAGCTGATTCCCAAACTCCGCGCCCGGCGCCATCGGCAAGTGCCTGTGTATGGGGAGACGCCGGACGACATCCTGGGCGTGCTGGACGTGCCGGGGTTCCTGCTGGATCCGGCCGTGCATTATACAGAGCGGCTCGTTCCGCCCTCATTTGTTTCCGAGACGATGAAAGCCGGAGATCTTTTACGCAGCTTTCTTTATCATCCCCAGCGGCTGGCCATCGTGGTGGATGAATACGGCGGCACAGAGGGCGTGGTCACGCTGGCGGATCTGGTGGAGGAGATCATCAGTGATGCGGTGCCCAGGGCCGAGCAGACGCTTTACATCGAGCCGACTGAGAACGGCCAGCTCATTGCCAACGGGAGCGCACGGATCGATGACATCAATGAGTTGCTTGGCGTCGAGCTCGCTCAAGATGGGGTGGATACGATTGGCGGCCTTATTTTCAATCGCCTCGGCGCACTCCCCAAGCCTGGGGCATGTCTGGAAATTGAAGGGGTGCGATTGACCGTGCGCAGGGTGTCAAGGAAGCGCATCGAGGAGGTGCTGATTCAGCCCGCACCCGTCTCCGCAGTGGAGTCAAAGGAGCACGTGTGAAGATGCGCGCGCTCGGGGAACGTTGGCGTCGATACCGCCGGGACTTAGGCTCTTTATGATCTGGTTGGCCGTGGCGGTTTGTTTGTTGGTTTCATTTGGCTTTTCCGGCATCGAGGCCGGGATTTTGTCCGTTAACCGGATTCGGCTCAAACATCGGGTCAAGCTGCGCGATCCCGCTGCGATCAAGCTTACCCGGCTTTTGAGCTCGCCTTCGCGGTTGCTGGTGACGGTCTTGGTGGTGACCAATTTGATGAACATCATCGCGGTGCTCATCGTCACTCAGGAGCTCGTCGCACGGATGGGCGTGCGCGGATACCTGCTCGCTTTTGGTGTGTGTTTGCCGGTCTATTTACTGGGCTTGGAGATGTTGCCTAAATCGCTTTTCCGGCGGTTCCCCTACCGGGCGTTGGCGGCGTTGGCCGAGCCTCTGCGGGTGGCAGATATGCTTCTGTCGCCGATGCATTTTTTAGGAAAGGGCGTGAGTCGCGCGCTGTCGATGAACGGGCCTGAGGAAATGCAGAAGCTGTTCGTGGCCCGGGAAGAATTCAAATATCTAACGATTGAAAGTGAACGCACGGGGACGCTGAGCGCGGCCGAGCGACAGATGATTCATAACGTTGTGGATTTTCGCTCGATCACTGCCGTCGACGTCATGGTTCCAATCGCTGATGTGCATGCGATTGCTGCCGAGGCGTCGATCGGCGAGTTGCTCGCCGCCGCCCGCCAAAGCCAGATCGATCGCTGGCCGGTGACAGCTGTGAATGGAGAGGTTGTCGGGTTGGTCACCGTTTTCGATATTGCGCTCGAAGGGCGCACCCGGGGTCGGATCGAGTCGTTTCAGCGGCGGATTGTGAAGGTGGGGCCGGTTGAGCCTGCATACAGTGTATTGCGCAAATTGCGGGCGGCTCGCAGCACGCTTGCAGTCGTGGTGGGGACAGGCTCAAAGCCGCTGGGGATCGTGACCTGGGAGGATTTGATCAAGCGCCTGTTTAGCATCGCTGGCAGTTAGCTGCCGGGACGCAGGCATGTCGGGGTGGGGCTTGCCGCAGGGGTTTGGGACAGTGAAAAGGAATCCGCCACCGGGGCTTGATCTTCGGTGCGCCTTTATTACTGTGCAGCACCTTATGTCCACCGTACCCGATCCGACACCTGCTGCTTCTGTCTATTCGAATAAGAATCCCTTTCCCGCGACCCATCCCGTCAACTTCAAGTTGACTGGCGGCGCCTCGGAAAAAGATACCAGACATCACGAAATTTCTTTGGCCGGTTCCGGGCTGAAATACTCCGCCGGCGACGCTCTGGGGTTGGCGGTGACAAACTGCCCAGACTTGGTGGCGGAGCTGATCTCCACGCTTCATGCCACCGGAGACGAATTGGTTCCCGGCCGGGACGGCGCGCCAAAACCGCTGCGGGATGCGCTTTTCTCGGATTACGCGATCAGCTTTACTGAAAAGAAGTTTGTCGAAGCTGCGGCACAAAAAGGGGCGGCTTTGCTGGCTGAGTTGTTGGCGGCGGAACGGGCCGACGATCTTAAAAAATATCTCACCGGCAAAAACACCAGCCACGATTACGTGGACATTCTTAAGGAGTTTCCGCAGTTGAGCTTTTCGCCTGAGGAGTTCGTGAAGTTGCTGCGCAAGATGCCGCCCCGGCTTTATTCGATCGCTTCGAGTCTGCTTGCGCATCCTGAGTCGGTGCATCTCACCGTTGCGACGGTCCGATTTGAAGCCAATGCCCGGAAACGCAAGGGTGTGGCCTCTACATTCCTGGCGGAACGTTGGTCAGGGGATACCACTGCCGGGGTCTTTATCCAGTCCCAGCAAAAGCATTTCTTCCTGCCGCCAGACGGCAACACGCCGATCATCATGGTCGGGCCTGGTACCGGTGTGGCTCCTTTCCGTTCCTTTATCGAAGAGCGCGAGGCGCTGGGGCATAAAGGTGCCAACTGGCTTGTCTTCGGCGAACAGCGTCGCTCGGAAGATTTCTTTTACGAGGAGCAATTCACCAACTGGGTTAACAAAGGTTTCCTGCGGTTGGACACGGCATTTTCACGCGATCAGGCGGAAAAGATCTACGTGCAAACTCGCTTGGAGCAGAACGGCAAAGAGATTTGGAAGTGGCTTGAAGAAGGGGCTGATTTCTTTGTCTGCGGCGACAAGACCCGCATGGCGACGGACGTGGACAACACGCTCCATAAGATCGTCGAAGTCGAAGGCGGCAAGACGCCTGAAGAGGCCAAGGAATACATGGAGGCCATGAAAAAGGCCAAGCGCTACAAGCGCGACGTGTATTAAAGCCGGGCGGCTAACGCCGCTAAAGCATCGTGCAATTTTGACGGGCGGTCATTGACTCTGTTTGAGTTCAATAACCGCCCGTTTTTTGTGATCCCGGCCATGCTGCCGCTGCCATCTATAGTATCTAAATAGCGCCTGTCCCCAGGGGCAACCCAGGATGGGAAGGCCGCACGCAGGTCCTGCTCCGTCGCCACGGAGTGGCAGTTACGCAGGGCTTACGCATCTAATTT
>JAYTYG010000221.1:0-4117 GCA_043742585.1 Spartobacteria bacterium | reverse complement strand
TGAAGGAATTTCCGCAGATCATCCAAGCGCGGGCTCTTGGCGTGTCGCACGTAATAGCCCGAAGTCGCCACCCCGATTTGTAAGCTTGCGGAGATATTGAGTCCCAGCAAACGCCCGACGCAAAAGCCGGCATTGAAATGATCCCCGGCGCCGGTGGTGATCTTGGGTTTTAAAGTAAATGGGCCCACCACATGGCTCGACCCGCTCGCATCCGACGCGGCTGCAAACTGAGTGGGATGAATCACCACGGTATCGATCTTTAGGGCCTCTCGGATTTGTGAGGCATGATGGGTCACGGTGCCGTAGGTTTCATCCGGTGCCTTGAACCCAAGCACCTCGCCAATTTGCCGGCTCTCGGCGAAGTTCAAGCCGAGGATCACGCGGAAGTATTTTTCGAACTTGGAGATTTGCTTGAGGGCGTCGGCTATGTCCTCGCGGGAACGCTTGGCGGGATCGGCGAGATCGATGAAGAGCCAGCGTTTTGGACCTTGAAGCTGGGGAGCGATCCTGGCCTGGAGCTTTTGCCAGATCGCAGTCATGTGAGTGATCATGGTCCAGTTGACCAAGGAGATGAGCGCAGACTCGCTGAACAAGGCCAGAAGCGCCTCCTCGGGCACATGCTTAATCAGGTTGGGCCAGTTCACGTCTTTGAGGCTCTCGTGCTTGCCGCACATGAGTTTGCCGTCATCAAACTCTATCGCATCCGTGTAGCCAGGTTCCGCAATGGAATGGACCTTGGCGCGCTTGGCAAAGTCCCCAAAAATGGGATGCACACTCGGCGCACCGAGGTTGCCGATATAGGTGACCGGCGTCCCATAACTCCCGAGCGCGTTCGCCATAATCGGGCCATTGCCGCCGAGCTTGACCATTTGTGTGACAAACTCAAAGTTCGCGCTGTGTCCGGCTGCCGCCGCGATCCGCGCCGCGTAATCGCTCATTTTGTCCATGCGCTGGTATTGCGTGGCGGACTCGCGTTGGGCGACGACATGGAGAATCATGTCCACAAATCCATCGAGGCCGACGAGCACCTTGGCTCGGGCCAAGCGATTGCGCGCACCTTGGAGCTGTTCTGAGACTTGAAATGCGAGGGAGGTCTTTGGCATCCCGCCAGCCTTACAGGAAAACGCAGTGCCATCAACCTGTGGAAACCCTTGTCTCCGGCTCAAACCACAGACTTAACACGCGCAAGCGATCCGGAACCCATCCGCATTTCAACGCAGCTTTATAAAAGAATTAACGCAAAGACGCAGAGGCGCGGAGAATTTGAAAGGGAAAGCGTGGAACCGACGTTTTGCAGCACCAGTCATTTTCCATGTATTACCTCCGCGCCTCTGCGTCTTGCGTTAAAACTCCGTTCACACCCCCTCTCCGCACCTCCGCGTTAAACAAAGGGCTTCGCGCAGATCGCGCGAAGCCCTTGAAAGTCATTGCTAACGCTCTGCGTTAATCCTCAAACTCGATTTCGAGGTCTTCCTCGCAGAAATCGAACTTGGCCGGCTCCGACTCCTCGCCATCGGCATAAACCGCTTTGACGTATTGTTTGCACGCCTGATCATTGGTGTGCTCAGCCCAAACCAGCGTCACGGTTTTTCCCGCGCCGATCCCTTTCCCGATATCGAACTCCGAGTATTTTTTACCGTTCTCGGAGACCATCACCTTGACGATGCGGCTCTTGGTTTTGTTTTGAACTTTGAAGGAATAATCGTCGGCCCACGCGCTTGAAGACATCAAGCCAAGGGTCACCACGACCAAGCTAAACCGAGACATTTGTGTTATAAAAACAGGTGCGGATATTTGATGGAATTTCATGATTTTTAGAGGCGTCGACATTAGCAAATTGAATACCAACATTACACCTGATTCCCACGTCCACGGCACGAGGGACAACGCTCTTCACCGAAACAACCCCACGACAAGCTTCCTCCCAGCTTGCCCCTATCACCAACCCCGATCCCGCTCCGGCGGGCTCCAAACAACGGGCTCCTAATAGAAACCGCCCGCCGCGCAGACTCAGCCGGCATCAAATCCCGCCTCAGAAAGATTGAGTCAGAGAGCCCGCCTAAGCTAAGCACGACGGTATCATGCCCGCTTCGTTTCAATATCAGGATCCATTTCCGCTCTCGCCCGACTCCACCGAATATCAGCGCCTAGCGGCGGAGTCGGTGAGCATTGAATCTTTCGCGGGTCACGAGATTTTGAAGGTCGCTCCGGAAACCCTCACCGCGCTCGCCCGCGCGGCGTTTCACGACTGCTCATTCATGCTGCGCCCGGCGCATCTGGCCCAGGTGGCAGCGATCCTGGAAGATCCGGCCGCGAGTGAAAACGACCGTTACGTGGCGTTAACGCTCCTGCGCAATGCCGAAGTGGCCGCGCGCGGCGTCCTGCCGTTTTGCCAGGACACAGGCACAGCCACGATCGTCGGGAAAAAGGGGCAACGCGTTTGGACCGGCGGCGACGACGCGGAAGCGCTCTCGCGTGGAGTTTACGAATGTTATTTGGAAGAGAACCTGCGCTACTCCCAGACCGCCGCGTTGGACATGTATGAGGAGAAAAACACGGGCACAAATTTGCCCGCGCAAATCGACCTCTACGCGACGGCTGGCGAGGATTATCAATTTCTCTTTGTGGCCAAAGGCGGTGGCTCGGCCAACAAGACTTACCTCTTCCAGGAAACCAAGGCGCTGCTCAACCCCAAGAGCCTGCTGACCTATCTCATTGAAAAGATGAAGACCCTGGGCACGGCCGCCTGCCCGCCCTACCACATTGCCTTCGTCATCGGCGGCACCAGCGCGGAAGCCTGCCTCAAGACCGTGAAGCTAGCCTCCACAAAGTATCTCGACACCCTGCCCACCCAAGGCAACGCGCTGGGCCAGGCCTTTCGCGATGTGGCCCTGGAAAACACCGTGCTCAAAGCCGCGCAAGACCTCGGGATCGGCGCACAGTTTGGCGGCAAATATTTCGCGCTCGATGTGCGCATCATCCGACTCCCACGCCACGGCGCGTCCTGCCCGGTGGGCATGGGGGTATCGTGCTCAGCCGACCGCAATATCAAGGCCAAGATCAATCGCGACGGGGTTTGGCTCGAAAAACTCGAATCCCATCCCGGCCGCTGGATTCCCGCACGCTATCGCAACGCCCACGAAGGCACCGTGATAGCGATCGATCTGGATCAACCCATGGACGCCATTCGCGCCGAGCTCACCCGCTATCCGGTGTCAACCCGGCTTTCGCTCACTGGCACAATCATCGTCGCCCGCGACATCGCGCACGCGAAACTCAAAGAGCGCCTCGACGCCGGGCAACCCCTGCCAGACTACATCAAGGCGCACCCGGTCTATTACGCAGGGCCTGCAAAAACCCCTGAAGGGCTGCCCTCAGGCTCATTCGGCCCGACCACGGCCGGGCGCATGGATAGTTACGTGGAACTCTTTCAGAGCCAGGGCGCCTCCTTAATCATGATCGCCAAAGGCAACCGCAGTCCCCAGGTCACAGCAGCCTGCAAGCGTCACGGCGGCTTTTACCTCGGCTCAATCGGCGGCCCGGCCGCGATATTGGCCCAGGAGAATATCAAAAAAGTCGAAGTGCTCGAATACCCGGAACTGGGCATGGAAGCCATATGGAAGATCGAGGTGAAAGACTTCCCGGCATTCATCCTTGTGGATGACAAAGGCAACGACTTCTTCGAGCTCATCGGCAAAGGCGGCTGCAACGCCTGCGCCACGGAGCCTACCCGCAGTTAGCATAATCCGCCGTCGTAAAAGACGACCAAGAGCAAAGCCACGGGCGCAATTAACAAGGAAAAACGCGTGTCATCCTGTGGTTTCCAATGCGCACGCGTGAGCAGCCGGACAGCAGCCAGCGCGCAGACCCGGAGAGGACTCACGCGGGGCGTCTCGCGCGGGGCGTCTATCCGCTAAGAAGCACGGTCATCTTGAGCGGAGGGCGAGCACCGCGAGGCCGGAGTCGAAAGACCCCGCCTGCAACGAACGGCTCGGCCACCCGTCCAGCCTTATTTCTACTTTGTTGCGTTTGTAAATATTCGGTGATCGCATCTCAATTCTTGAGGATTTAACGCGGAGCCGCTGAGATTCAGAAGGGCCGGATAGTGCGCGGGCCG
>JAYTYG010000220.1:0-3663 GCA_043742585.1 Spartobacteria bacterium | reverse complement strand
AGCGAAACCGAATAGTCGGCATGGAGCTTAGCGCTGACCACGCCGACAGAGGTTTCGATGAAATGGTCGCCGGGCTGGATCCGGCCGAGGTGCGCGAGGGTGGTGATCACTCCGATTGTGCCATGCCCGCACATGCCGATGGTGGTGACGTTATCGAAATAGATAACGCCTGTGACGCAGGATTTATCATTGGGCTCAACCAGCAGCGCGCCCACGAGCACGTCGGAGCCGCGGGGTTCGTTAACGACCGCGCGGCGGAAGTCATCGTGTTGGGCGCTGAACACTTGCAACCGTTCAGCTATACTTCCGTCACCGAGATCCGGGCCGCCCGCGCAGATGACGCGGGTGGGTTCGCCGCCGGTATGTGAGTCAACGATGTCGATGCGCTTCATGGAGCTGTGGGTATGTGGGGCTGGACGGGTTTAATTAGGGCCTGGCTGAGGAAGGTGGTCCCGGCCAGCTTGGGTTTGCTTACAATTTGCCTATAGCCGACTGCTCCCGCCGGTCTTGACGGGAATCGGATATATAGACGCCAAGATGCCTATACAGAAGACGGCGGAGTGCAATGAATCGCTGTGAACTGTCCGAATTGGAGTAACTTATCGGCGGTGAGAATCCTGACTTACAACGTCCATAGCTGTGTCGGCACGGATGGCTTGCGCTCGGCGGAAAGGATCGCCGCCGTGATTGCGGAATCCAACCCTGACGTGGTGGCTTTGCAGGAGCTGGATCACGGGCGTCGGCGTTCCCGCCATGTGCACCAAGCTCAGCTCATAGCGGAGTTGCTGGAAATGCATTTTCATTTCCATCCCGCTTTGCGCATTGCCGAGGAGGAATACGGCGACGCCATTTTAAGCCGACACCCTCTGCGGCTCAAGCGGGCGGGCGCTTTGCCCACGGTGAGTTCGGGGCTATTTCTCGAAAGCCGCGGGGCGCTGTGGGTGGAGATCGAGGTCGAGGGGCGGCGCTGGCAGGTGCTCAATACCCATCTCGGCTTGGGACGCGCTGAGCGCTTGGCTCAGGCGCAGGCGTTGCTCGGGCCGGACTGGGCCGGAGCGATTCGCAAGGATTTGCCGATCCTGATGTGCGGCGATTTTAATTCGCGGGCGGGCGGCCGGGTGCATCGGTTGTTATCCACTCAGTTTATGGAAGCCCTGCTGGGCGCCCGTCGAAATACTTTTCCCTCCCGGTTCCCGATGCTTTGTCTGGACTATGTTTTTGTCGGTGCCGGGGTCGATGTCCGGGCCGTGGAGGTGCCGCGCAATCCGTTGGCCCGGATCGCTTCGGATCATTTGCCGGTGATGGTGGATGTGGCGGAAACGTCCCGGCGCAGCCGTATTTAAAGCCGACGAGGGGTCCGGATTTTATCCGCAGATCAGAGCAGCGGCGCCAGTGGTCTAAACGCCGCCTCCAGCAGGCGCTGGCGCAATGGGCGCCGGGTGAAATCCCCGGGCGCAATCTCGCGACTGTCGACGAAATCTTTGGCGAGCATGGCTTCGAGATCGAGGGCTTGAGCGCGGGACTGGACGAGTAGGTTCAATTCAAAGTTCAGCCGCATCGAGCGATTGTCAGAGTTGGCTGAGCCCACCATGAGCCAGTCGTCATCGATGAGGATGGCTTTGGAGTGGTTGATGGCTTTGGAGTATTCGAAAACCCGGATCCCATAGCGCATGAGATCCTTGTAGTAAGAGCGGCCGACTAGGACCAGATACGGGTGATCGGACTTTTCTGAAACCAATAGGCGCACCTCCACTCCGCGCGCGGCGCAGATCTGGAGGGCGCTGAGCAGGGGGGCGTCGGGCGCGAAATAGCCGGTGGCGATCCAGACACGTTTGCGCGCAAAGTTGAGCAGGGCAATGAGGGACTTTGGGATGGGCTCGCGGGGGGCGTCCGGTCCGCCGACTATGACCTGACAGAGCGGTCCTTGACAGAGCGGTCCTTCGGCGGCATCGGTTTCGGGAAAATACTCCGCGCCGATGACCCGTTCCTGGGTGGCGAAATACCAGTCGGTGGCGAAGATCTCCTGCAAATACGTGAGCACGTTGCCGCTCACCTCCAGCTGCGTGTCGCGCCAGGCTCCCAATGTCGGGTCTTCGCCAGCGTATTCGCGGCCGATATTCATCCCGCCCACGAACGCGAATCTGCCGTCGATGATCTGTAGCTTACGGTGGTTGCGCAGGTTTAAAAATCGCGAGTGCCGCCCGAATGGCAGGGAGTAGAACCAGGCGAATTGGCCGCCAGCCGCGGTCAGCGGATCGAAGCAGCGGCGCGAGGTGCCCAAGCATCCGATTTGGTCCAAAAGCAAGCGGACGCGCACCCCGCGTTTGGCGGCGGCGATGAGGAGTTGGAGGAAGGCGCGGCCGTGATCGTCGTCGCGCCAGATGAAAAACTCGATATGCACATGGTGTCGTGCGGCGGCGATGCGTTCCTTGAGGGCCGGATAGAAGGTCGTCGCATCGGCTAAAACCCGGACGTTGCTGGCTGTGGACGGTGGGATTTCGTTGATGGTCGCCAGCGCGCGGATTAACGAGGCTTCGGCCGGGGGCAGTTTACTGACATTGCGGGCGGCGCCCTGCGACTCGCCGTGGCGATGGAATTTAGCTTTGGTAACGCGATTGAGCCGTTTGCGTTTGATCTGATCCGCTCCGATGAGCAGGTAGATCAGCGCCCCGAGGTAGGGGAAAAGTAAGATCGACCAGATCCAGGCCAGTGTGGCGGCGGGCCGTTTATTGGCGAGGAGCACATGCGGGATCGCGGCCCAGCTCAGCAAATATACCGTCAATAGCGTCCAATACATCTTTGATCCTGAAGGCGGGGCGAGGTGCCTTGGCCCTTAGCGTTCCCGGCTTCTCCTCGGAAGCCGGTTTGATTGCAATCTTATAAGCCCCGGCTCCGATGGGGCGAAGGGCTTAACGCAGAGGCGCGGAGAATCGAAGTGAGCGGGAGCCTGGCATTAGGTCGTGGTCAGGGGCATGGGGGGAATGTCGATACATCCGCTGCGAGGGAGTTGCGCGAAGCGGATGTGCTATGAAAATCAAGACACTCCGCGATCTCTTTATCCACCAATTGAAGGACCTTTACAGCGCTGAAAAGCAACTCCTGCGAGCCCTGCCAAGGTTTGCAAAAACTGCCGGCAACGAGGAGCTGGCCACGTCTTTCGAAGAACACCTCAGCGAAACCGAACAGCATGTCGAACGCCTGGAACAAATCTTCGAGAGCCTCGGCGAAGCTAAGCGCGCCGATAAATGCGAGGGCATGGAGGGCCTGCTCGCCGAGTGCGAGCGCCTCATTGACAATGATATCGCCAAGGAAGTCCTCGATGCCGCGATGATTGGCGCTGCTCAGAAAGTTGAGCATTACGAAATCGCGAGCTACGGGACGGCCCGAACCCTCGCCGAGATCCTCGGTGAGGAAGATGCCGCCAGGCTGCTCCAGATGACTCTCGACGAGGAGATCGAGTGTGAAGAGCGCCTTACCGAGTTGGCCGAGGAGATGATTACCGCCGAAACCGCCGAGAGCGAGTAACGTCCCGGATCTGCGCCCCGGGCCGGGAGCACTCGCGGATTGGATCTGCGAAGTGCTCCCGGTTTCGGGGCGCTTTTTTTTTGCGCGCGCGCTTAGTGGCCGGCGCTGATTTGTTCGAGATACTCTGCGGGCTTTTTC
>JAYTYG010000219.1:0-3176 GCA_043742585.1 Spartobacteria bacterium | reverse complement strand
AGCGCGGCGAGGCTTTTTGCGGTTCTGGGGGTTCTGGCGGGGGGGGCGGTGGCGGAGGTTTTTGCGGGTGATTTGCGTTCCCCGATGAGCATCGCGCTGGCCAGCAGCAGGATCCCGGCTGAGAGCGGCCATTGATAGCGTTCAATGGGGTGCCGGGAGAGTTTGGCGTCGATGTCGGTTTCGGTCATTTTACTGAGGCCGTCGTTGACGATTCTCTCGGCTTCGGCTCGGCCGTTTAGCAGGCGCACATAGAAGCCGCCGGTGGCTTCGGCGATTTTCCGGAGGCGGCCTTCATCGAGCCGGGATTTGACGATCTGGCCTTCGGCGTCCTTGATGAATTCGCCGCCCCGAGCCCGTGGCATGGGAAGCAAGGAGCCTTCCGGGGAGCCGAGCCCGACGGTGAAGATGCGCATGGTGGCTTTGAGAGCCTGGGCGGATTTTTCACCGGCCTCTTCGAGATCTTCGCCATCGGTAAAAAGAATGACCGCGCGATGATCGCTCTCGCCTTTGCCGAACGCTTCGGCGGCAGTTTTCAGCGCGGCGGCGATGTCGGTGCCGCCTTGGGGAATGATGTCGGTGTCGAGTTCGTTGAGCGAGTCGAGGACGGCGCTGTAGTCCACCGTGAGCGGGGCCTGAAGAAAGGCGGTGCCGGCAAAGGCGATGAGGCCGACGCGATCGCCTTTGAGCGAGTGGATGAGATCTTGGGCGGCCAGTTTGGCGCGGGCCAATCGGTTGGGGGCAAGATCGGTGCCGAGCATGCTTTTTGAGGTGTCGATGGCAATGATGACATCGCGGCCCTTGCGTTTGCTTTGTTCCCAGGTGAAGCCCATGCGGGGCGCGGCCAAGGCCACGATCACTGCCGCCAACCCCAGGAGCATGAGCGCCGCGCGCAGGCGCCGCCGCGGGATGCTCACCGTGCCGGTCAGCCGATCCTGGAGCCGCGCGGCTACCAGTTTGCCGATCACTCGGGCGCGGAGCCGTTCCGAGTGGAAGAATAAGGCCAGGAGCACCGGTAAAATGCCGAATGCCCAAAACCAAAGCGGTTCGCCAAAGGTCAGGGATTCCATGAACTCGATTTTGAAGCTGTTTGCCAAATTCCGGGGGCCGTTTTCATGGGATCCTCCGGAGGAGCGTTTGCGATAGGGTCATCTGGATTGCCACGAGGCAAAAACCGGCCCCGAGAAACCAGGGGAAGAGATCCCGGTATTGGGTGTAGCGGTTGAGTTCCACCTTGGATTTTTCAAGCTTATCGATCTGCGCAAAGATTTCATCCAACGACTTGGAATCGGTGGCCCGGTAGAATTCGCCATTGGTGATGGCGGCGATTTTTTTGAGGGTGGGCTCATCCACGTCGGCATCGATATATCGGTAAACCGTGCGGCCGAAGGGGTCGCGCATGGGGATTGGCGCTTTGCCTCGGGTGCCGGCGCCGATGGTGTAGACTTTGATGCCGAGGGCTTTGGCGGCTTCGGCGGCGGTGATCGGGCTGACTTTTCCGGCGTTGCTGACGCCATCGGTTAGCAGGACGAGGATTTTGCTTTTGGACTCTTTTTCTTTGAGGCGATTGATGCCCGAGGCAATGCCTGAGCCGATTGCCGTGCCGTCTTCGGCCAAGCCAGGCCGGACGCGCTCGAGGTTTTGCAAAAGCCAATCGTGGTCGAGCGTCAGGGGGCTCACCAAATAGGGGCGCCCGGCAAAGGCGATGATCCCGATGCGATCGTTGGGGCGGCCTTCGATGAATTTCTGGGTCACCTGCTTGACGGCGTCCACGCGGTTGGCGCGCTGGTCGCCGATGGTGAAGTCTTCGGCCAGCATGGAGCTCGACATGTCGAGGGACAGCATGATGTCGATCCCGCTGGCCTGCACCTGGCTGATAACTTTGCCTTGTTGCGGCCGCGCCAGCGCCAAAATCAGGAGCGTTAATCCCAGCATTAAGCCCGTGAGCAGGATCGCTCCGGCTCGCGATTTCCTGATTTTTCCCAGGCTCCGGAGCGGTTGCAGGGAGGAAAAAACCACGGCGGGCGCGCTGCCGGCCTTTCCGCGGAGCCACGCCAATAAGGGGAGCGCGAGCAGGAGGAGCAGCGCCCAAGGCTGTGCGAATGTGATGGGGCCATCCTGAAAAACGTTCATGGGCGGGCTCCCCGGATGAACGCCTGTGCGTTGTTAAATAGGAGCGTGCTCTCCTCGGCATTGGCTTCGAGGCGCGCAAATTTCAGGGCGTCGCATTTTTCTAAAAACGGTCCCAGTAGAGTGCGGTCGTCTTCAGAAAACCGGGGGGAATCTGTCAGCGACGCTAGAAATTCCGGGGACGTCTGGCGGGTGGCCGGGAGCCCGAAATGGCCATGGACAAAGCGGCGCAAGATCTCGGTGATGGTGATGCTGAAGGCGTATGAATCCACCGCATATATCTGTGCCTGAAGAGATTGCAGCTCGCGCAAGGCCAGCGCTCGGGCGCTCAGCGCGGGCGCGCCGGGCCGGTTTTTGAGCCAGCGCAGGATGCGCCAGATCAGCACTACAAGCAGCGCCAAAGTCAGCGCGGCGGCTAGCGCTATCATCCAGGCCGGGTAGGGGAACACGTCGATCGGAGGGATGATGTCGCGGATCTCAGGCCCCGGGCTTCCAGGCGCCGGAACTGTGGGGGCGGCGCCGGTCGACGCGGCCCCGGTCGGGGCCAGTTGCATTTCAGCCAGCAACGAGGGGCTGAGCAGCGCGAGAAAACAAAGCGGGAGCGCCTGGCGCCCCACAAAGGCGGAGCCGGGGATTCGCGTGAACTCTGCGTCAATCTGCGGCTCGCATTCGGCCGCCAATCGACGGCGGGACCGAGGGGCCAAACTGTGGGAAGTCGTGCGGCTGGGTTTCATCGCATCATCAGGCGGCGCTCGCGGTTTTTGAAAAACGCGTGCAAGGCCGGTACGTAATCTTCGTGGGTGCGCAGCGAAATGGTGTCGATACGTTTTTGCCGGAAGTCCCGCATCTGGGTGGTGTGCCGTTTCTCCACGGCTTGGCGGTAGGCGAGGCGGGTGGCCGGATTGGCGGTGTCGACTTCGATTTGCTCCCCGGTTTCGGCGTCTTCCAATGTAATGCGGCCCACGTCGGGCAATTCCTCTTCGTGGCGATCGACGATGGGGATGGCGATCAGATCGTGGCGGCGGCTGGTCACCGAGAGCGCTTTGGAA
>JAYTYG010000218.1:0-1960 GCA_043742585.1 Spartobacteria bacterium | reverse complement strand
CGATATATTGTGGCCTCACTCTTTCGCGTGAGTTGGGGCTTCGGGCTCGCTGTGCTGGTGGGCGTGCCGCTGGGGCTTGTCCTCGGCTGGTTCAAGCTGGCGTTCACCGCTTTTAATCCCTTTATCCAAATCCTGCGCCCCATCTCGCCCATCGCCTGGATTCCCGTGGCGATCCTTTGGTTCGGGGTCAAGGATTCGGCGCCCATCTTCCTGATCTTTCTCGCCAGCGTCTTTCCCATCACGGTCTCCGCCATGGCGGCCGTGCAGAATATGCAGCAGGTGTATTTGCGCGCCGCGCAAAACTTTGGCCTCTCGGGCGTGCCGTTGTTTCGCCGGGTGATCCTGCCGGCGGCGCTTCCGCAAATCATCACCGGGATCCGGATTGCGCTGGGCGTGGCGTGGTTGGTGGTGGTGGCGGCGGAAATGATCGCGGTCAACAGCGGGCTTGGCTACCTGATCATCGACGCCCGAAACGCTGGCAAACGCTACGACTTGGTGGTCGCGGGCATGGTAATGATTGGCCTCATCGGGCTGGTGCTCGACTTGTTGGTGCGGCAACTGGAGAAATTCGACGAGGTGCGCTGGGGCTATGGACAACGCTAATATGCAAGCTACTCCCATCATTTCGGTCACAGACACTTGGATGTCGTTTCCCGGCAAAGTTGCCAGCCACCCGGTCCACGTCCTGGAGCGAGTGAACTGCCATGTGTTGCCAGGCGAGTTTGTCTGTATTGTCGGACCCTCGGGCTGCGGTAAGAGCACCCTGCTGAATATCATCGGCGGATTCCTCCATGAGACTCGCGGCGAGGTGCGCGTGGAAGGCGCGCGCGTCGCCGGGCCTGATCCTGGGCGCATCTTTGTGTTTCAGGAAAACGGCGTTTTTCCGTGGCTCACCGTCGAGCAAAACATCGGCTTCGGACTCCTGTCCCGCCCGGCTGCTGAACAGGCCGAACGTGTGGCGCATTATATTAACATGGTGGGCCTCAAGGGCTTCGAGCGCTCTTATCCTCGGGAGCTTAGCGGCGGGATGCGCCAGCGGGTGGAGATCGCCCGCGCCCTGGCCGCCGATGCCCGGGTGCTCTATATGGATGAACCCTTTGGCGCACTCGATTTTCTCACACGGCTGAAAATGCGCGCCGATCTGATCCGGATCTGGCAGGCGGAAAAGAAAACAATCGTATTCGTCACTCACGATATTGAGGAGGCGGTGCAGCTCGCGGACCGCGTATTGGTGATGACTAAGCGCCCGGCGACTGTCGCCGAGGAAGTTCGGATCGATCTCCCTCGGCCGCGCGATTTGGATTCCCCGGGTTACCTGGCGGCGCGGGACAGGATATTTTCGATCATGGGCATGGATGCGCATGGCGCGGGAACAGTTGTGTAACGCCGTGATCGGAAGGCGGACGGGGTTTCAGGGAAAGCGATTCGCAGATTAACGCAGATTTTGCGTGCTGCATTTGCGTGCTGCATTTGCGACGATGCGTTTGTCTCTTAATTTGCATCTCGTCTCAAAAATCCCGAAAAACCTCCCATGTCGAAATCATTGCTTCTTTCATTCTGTTCGGTCGCCCTGCTTCTGTCCTGCGGGCTTGCCGCCCCCGTGCCTGAGAGCCCGCAATGGCTAACCTACGCCGGCGGCGACGGTCCCGGTAAAGGCAAGCACATCGTGCTGATCTCCGCCGAGCAGGAATACCGAAGCGAGCAGTCGATGCCCATGCTGGCGAAGATCCTCAGTAAATATCACGGGTTTGACTGCACCGTGCTGTTCGGGGTCAACGAAAAGGGCGAGGTCGACCCAACTGCGCCGGTCTATCGGGAAAAGGGCAAGGAAGCTGAATTTAAGAACCATCACATTCCCGGCCTGGAGCATCTGGCCTCGGCCGACCTCGTTATTTTCTTTACCCGCCTGCTGACGCTGCCCATGGCGGAGCAGGAGCAGATCGTGTCATATATCGACTCC
>JAYTYG010000217.1:0-1629 GCA_043742585.1 Spartobacteria bacterium | reverse complement strand
GAGCTAAAACCCTGCCGATCACTACTGGGTGGGCTACGCGGAAGCTGTTCCCGAACTGTGTTCCTGCGGGAATGAAATTAACTGCGCGAGTGCGGGTCGGCAAATTCATCGAGGGACGGACACAGCACTTTGGCGCCCCGCGAATAAGCGCGGTGGACAGCTTTAGTTCTGTGGCCAAGGGCGGCTTGTGAGCGAATCGCTCGGGATACCCCTGTTTGAATGCGCGTTCGGCCCATGCGTAGCGGAAGCTATGCAGGGTCACGCCTTTAATCTTGAGGATGAGGCATCGGCGCCGGAATTCGGCCGGAACCGAGCAGTCAGCGAGTAGTGCCGGTGTTCGCACGAATTGCGACGGAGTGGTCGAACACGCGTGAGTTTGCTGGCAATTTTGCTGGCAATTGGCGATCGAATGACCTGCCTTTTGAAGGTAAATCGATGGAGATCAGCGACTTAAGAAATGGCTCCTGAGGTAGGACTCGAACCTACGACCACCTGATTAACAGTCAAGCGCTCTACCAACTGAGCTACTCAGGATTGTATCCCTTGGAAAAGGGAGTGGTTATATCGCTGAGGATTCCGCTGCGGGCAACCTTTTTTTACTAGAAATTCCAATTCAGTGCATTTTTACTCGAAAATCCCCCGGAAACTCATCTGGAAAATGGCGCCTGGCTATTTGCTGAGCGCGTTCCGGAGTTGCAGTAGCGTGACGGCGCCGACGGTGCGCAGGCTTTCCGGGCTGAGTTTGTCGAGGGTGTCGTCGGCGGTGTGCCAGGGCAGGTAATTGAAGTCGATGAGGTCGATCGTCGGGATCTGGATCCGGTTGAGTGGATAATGATCGTCTTTGATGGCCCGGTCGAAATGCCCGAAATGTGAGCGGACGCCGAGGCTGTCAGCGGCGGCAAAGATTTCTTTGACCAGGGTGTCGGGGGAGTCGGTGGGGAGCGTGATGGTGAGATCTTTGTCCCCGATCATGTCCCACAAAATGCCGAACTTGAATTGTTTGGCGCGCTGGGTGGTGCGCAGGGTTTTTGCGTAGAAGCGGCTGCCGTAGAGGCCGTCGGTATCGGCGTCGTCGAATTGGACGATGGCTTCTTCGCCGTCGAAGAAGACGAGCTCGATCTTGGAGGCGAGCCCGGGGTCAAGGGCGAGGACGCGGGCGAGTTCGAGCAGTGCGCCGGTGCTTGAGGCGCCGTCGGAGGCGCCCACAAATGAAATGGTGCTGAAGCTTTTGGAGTCGTAGTGCGAACAAACGATGGCGCGTTGTGTGGCGCTCGACGCCGGGCTCTCGGTGGTGGCTGAGAACCGGGCAATGAGATTCGTAAACTTAATGGGGCCGTGCGGCGTGTGGTCGGTGAATTCCTGTTTCTCCACGTCCCAGCCCGACGCCGTCAGCGAGGCGAGGATGGCGCCCCGTGCTTTTTCGAGGTTGGCCGAGCCCGAGGGGCGGGGGCCAATGGTCACTTGTTTGGCAACTTCGGCGAAGGCTTTGTCGCCGGAAAAAAGCCTCCAGATCTCAGCGGGCGCGGGCGCCGTGCTGCGCGGCCCGGCGGGTTTAAGGGATTTGGGGGCTGTGCTGGGCTGCGCGGATTTGCCGGAGGCGGTTAGGGGCTGCGCGGCAGTCTGGGGGGC
>JAYTYG010000216.1:0-2486 GCA_043742585.1 Spartobacteria bacterium | reverse complement strand
CCCCCCCAGCCGACTGAGGGCAACATCCCCAACAAGCCGGCCCCAGAATCCACTCCTGCGCCCGCCCCAAAGGACCACAAAAAACCGACTCCTCAAAAGCCCGCACCGCCGAAAGTCGCTCCCGCCAAATCGGCGACGCCCAAAAGCAAACCCAAGCCGGAGCCGAAACCAGAGCCGAAACCAGAGCCCAAGCCTGAGACCAAACCAGAGACCAAACCAGAGCCGAAGCCTGAACCAAAAAAAGCGACACCAGCGCCTTCCACGCCCGCCCCTAAACCCGACCCTAAACCCGACCCTAAACCCGCGCGCGTGCCAGCCGTCACGCAGGCCGCCACGCCGCCGCCCGCGCCAATAACGATCGAGAAATCGGGAGTGGAAGCCGAACATGGCATTCAACCTGCGGCGCCAGCGGGTTGGTTTACCCGTTGGAAATACCTCTCTAAATCCGTGCAGCGCGCCATCGACCAACCGGCGGTTCAAAAAGGGCGCTGGCGCTACATCGTCGTCCACAACAGCGGCACCCGGCAAGGCAGCTTGAAAGCCTTTGATTACTATCATCTGCACGTGCGCAAGATGCCCAATGGACTCGCCTACCAATTTGTTATTGGCAACGGCACCTCCTCTGGCGACGGCGAGATTGAAATTGGCAACCGTTGGGTTCGCCAGATCAACGGCGGCCACGTCCATAGCGACTATCTAAACAACATCGCATTGGGCATTTGCCTCGTGGGCGATTTCAATCGCGACACCCCCACCAAGCGGCAGTTGGAAGCCCTCGAAGAACTCACCCGCTACCTGCGCGCGCGTGTGGGCAAGATCGACCACAAATTCGCCATCGTCAAAGCCCACAAGGAAATCAACCCTCCTCGCTGGCCCACCGACTGCCCCGGGAACGACTTCCCCTACAATTGGTTACACGGAAAATTTGATTAACCCCACGCCCTTGCAGCCCACACACGCGCTTCGGCCCTGCCGGGTCCGATTCCATTTGAAAGCTCTATGAACCTGGGAATCACCGGCGCCACCGGCTTTATAGGCCGTCACCTCATCGACATCGCATTGCGGCGCGGCCACGAGGTCATCGCCTTCACCCGCAACCCCAAATCCCAAATCCCAGGCTGCGAGATGCGCAGCTTCCGACAAGATCAGCCCCCAGACATCACCCACTGCCAGGCCCTTATTCACTTGGCCGGCGAATCGGTCGTCGGCCTTTGGACTCCCGCCAAGCGACGCCGTATTATCGAGAGCCGAGTGGAAGGCACGCGGCGCGTGGTCGAAGCCATTAACGCCTCGACTCAACCGCCCGAGGTCTTCGTCAGCGGGAGCGCGATTGGCTATTACGGAGACAGCGGCGATAAAGAACTCGAGGAAACGGCGCCGGCGGGAACAGGATTTCTTCCGCAGACTTGCCAGGCGTGGGAAGCCGAAGCGCTCCACGCCGAGCGCACGCGGATCGTGCGGCTGCGGACCGCCGTCGTATTAGGCAAAGAATCAGGCGCGCTCAGAGCGATGCTACCGGCCTTCAAGCTCGGGCTCGGGGGACAAATCTCCAGTGGCACCCAATGGATGTCCTGGATCCATATTGAAGACATGGCGCGCCTGATCCTCTTTGCCGTCGAGAATCTGGATATCCACGGCCCGCTCAACGCCAGCGCCCCCTGGCCCGTGCGCAACTCCGAGTTCACCGCCACCCTGGCGCGCACCCTGCACCGACCCGCTTGGTTCCGCGTCCCGGCCTTTGCCGTGCGCGCCTTGGGGGAATTCAGCCACGAACTTCTGGATAGTAAACGGGTCGTGCCCGCTGCGGCTACCAGCCACCAATTCGGCTTCCAATTCCCCGAACTGGCCCCTGCGCTCAAAAACTTATTGGCCTGAGGCTGGCAGCGGCGGCCCGCCGCTATCCGGCGGAGAAGAACCGTCGACCACGCCCATACTCAAGCCGTTTCACCGCTTGCCTATTCCACATCAGGCGGCAGCGGTCCCGCCGAATCATCCAGCCCGCGGCCGATCGCGTAGAGATAGAGATTCTCCACCTTCGTGCGCGCCCACGGCGTTTTCCGCAAAAACTGCAGACTCGATTTGATACTGGGATTCACATTGAAACAACGGATCTGAATCCGCCATCCCATCTCTTCCCAGCCATACTTATCGACGAGGGCAGTCACAATCGTTTCCAATTTAACCCCGTGAAGCGGATTATTCTTTTGCGAGTCAGTCATGCTTCTTGAATTTCACCGAGCGGCGCGCGTTATGCGAGCCTCTATCTCTCGCTGCGCTCACACCCGCTCAAGCACGCGCTCCGGGAAATCACTAAAGACTCCGTCCACACCCAAGGCCCGCATCTGCGCAATTTGCGCCGGAGAATTCACCGTATAAGGAATCACCTTGTAGCCGCGCCGATGGGCGTCGCGAACAAACCGTTGGGTAGTCGATCCCGCCGCCGGATGAATCGACCAAGCATTAAGTCGACGCGCGGTTAAGTAATA
>JAYTYG010000215.1:0-3463 GCA_043742585.1 Spartobacteria bacterium | reverse complement strand
AGACAAAAACACGTTTTTACTCAGGCGAGTAACGCCTGCAAAGTCCGCCCGAACGGCAAAGGGCGCTTAAGTTGACGCGTATGCCGCTGCGGGCCTACCTTGGGGACTAAACCAGAGCGGATCGAACCGCAACGAGGTTCCGCCAAAGGACGATCCCGGGCGCAACCCACGTTGGGGTTGGATTCTCTCTTTCGACGGTTCCCAGGGTAGCTCGTTCCTCGCAACCCTGGGCTGGAGGGCTTAACGCCTTTGGCGTAGATGCTTTGCCGCCACCGCTTTATGGCAGAATCTAGATTTTCCCATCATCATTTTAGATGCGTAAGCCCTGACACAAGGAGGGGTCGAATGCCCAAGAAATATATCGTCCGGCTGTCCACTGAGGAACGTGGTGTTTGTCAGGAAATCGTAAAACGGCTCAAGAGATCTTCAGAGAAAGTCAGGCGAGCGCAGATTTGAAGAACTTATACCCAAAGATGAAGAATGGATGATGCACTTGTGCCGAGCGCTGCCTTCATCATTCATCCTTCATAATTCCGCCGAGCGTCTCCAGCGCGAACACCAGCTCGGTCTCGCTCACCCGGTCGCAATTGAGCCGCACGCCACTGCTCGGCGCCGGTCCCGCAAAGAACACGTCTCCGGCCGCAAACGCCACCCGCTGACTCCGCGCCTTGGCACGGACCGACGCAAAATCCACGGTCCCGGGAAGCCGCGCCCAAAGCATGTAACCGCCATTTGGAGGATTCACTTCGGTGCCAGGAGGAAAACAGCGCGCGACGGTGGCCAGCGCCAGCTCGCGACGAGCCGCGTTGCGAATGCGCAGGGATTCCAAATGAGGATCGAAACAGCCCGCGCGCAGGAACTCGCGAAGCGCCACCTCAGTGGGCACCGCGCTATGAAGATCCTGCTGGACCTTGCGGGCGATGGCCTCCTCGAACAAATCACCCGGCGCACACACACCCACACGCAAGCCGGGCGAGATGGACTTTGAAAAGCTGGTGACCCACGACACCGTCGACCCGTCGTCAAAGGCCCGCATCGGCTTTGGCGCACCGCCGTCCACGAGCTCCGCGTAAATATCATCCTCGATGATCCGCACTCCGAGCCGGCGACAGATCTCGACCAAGCGCTCGCGGCTGGGCTCCGGCAGAGTCGCACCGGAAGGATTGGAGAGCGACGAGCAGACCACCAAACAGCGTGGCTTCCAGCGAGTCAACAGGGCCTCGGCAAGATCGACGTCAATGCCGTCCGCGCCACTGAGCGGCAGCGGCAAGGCGCGCGCGCCGGCTTGCGCGAGGAGCTCGAGCATCCCGTAATACGCAGGCGCCTCAAACGCCACCACGTCGCCCGGCTGCACCAAAACCGAGAGCATCACCGAGAGCCCCTGCGTGCAGCCGGTCGTGGTGAATAAATCCGAGCCGCTCACTGCGGCTCCCCGGCGGCTCAAGCGTTGCGCCAGCAAATCGCGCAACTCGTAATCGCCCTCCGGATTATGATAGCCGAAGAGCTTGGCGCCCTGCGTCGTCAGCGCCCGCTGAAGCGCCGCAGCCAATCCAGTCGTCGGCAACGCCTCCAAACTCGGCACGCCAGCCGCCAGATTCAGCAACTCGGGGTCATCGGCCTGACGCATGAAATCCACCAATCGGGCAGCAGCTTTAAACAGAAACGGCTCAGTCATTACGCCCTCTACCAGACCCTTTTCCCCATGCATAGCGTTCCTTCGACTTTCGAGCTTCTTAATCGGGCTCGGAATTTCTTACCCTGCCGCCGCATGGAAATTATCAGCCTCGACCTTCCCGGTATCCACAAAATCGCAAGCGGCAAGGTCCGCGAAATATTCGACCTCGGCGAACACCTACTCCTGGTGGCGACCGATCGGATTTCGGCATTCGACTGCATCCTGCCGAGCGGCATTCCGCAAAAAGGGGCAGTGCTAAACAAGCTCTCGGCCTTCTGGTTTTCGCGGTTCGACTTTGTGGAGAATCATCTCATCGCCACAGAAATGCGCGACTTCCCGGCGCAGCTCCAGCCCTTCGCCGCGCAACTCGCGCAGCGCTCGATGGTGGTGAAAAAAGCCAAGCCCCTGGCCGTCGAATGCGTGGTGCGCGGGTATCTGGCCGGATCGGGCTGGAAAGAATATCAAAGCTCCCAGAGCATTTGCGGTCACGCGTTGCCAGCCGGGCTCGCCCAGGCTGCGCGCCTGCCCGAACCCATGTTCACCCCTTCCACCAAGGCCGAAAGCGGCCACGACGAAAACATCAACTGGGACCAATGCCGGCAGATCGTGGGCGACGACGTCGCCGAACAGGTGCGCACCCTCAGCCTCCGGATCTACGAGGAAGGCCGCGCTTATGCCGCCGAGCGCGGGATCATCGTCGCCGACACAAAATTCGAATTCGGCATTTTGGACGGGCGCGTCATCCTGATCGACGAATGTTTAACTCCGGATTCCTCCCGGTTCTGGCCCGCAGCAGAATACCATCTCGGGATCAGTCCGCCCAGTTACGACAAACAGTTCGTGCGCGATTATCTGGAAACGCTGAGTTGGGATAAAACGCCGCCCGCTCCGCCGCTGCCCGCCGATGTGATCGGGCGCACCTCCGAGAAATATCTGGAAGCCTACGCGCTACTCACAGGGAGGGGGGGGGAGTTATGAAGGATGAAGGATGAATTATGAATTATGAGTATGAGGGGCGCGGTTGTGGGAGCTCGTGGTGTCAGGTGAGTTCGCCATCCAGCCGAGCGCTCTAAACTGTGCCTTAGCTGGCAGCAAGCGCGCTCACTCCCCACTCCTAACTCCTAACTCCTAACTCCTAAAAAAATTGCGCGAAGCCATTGAGGATTTCATTCTTTACCTGGCCACCGAGCGCGGGCTTTCGGACAATTACCAACTCTCAACGCGCCTGTCGCTGGAAGGCTTTGCGCACTGGCTGGAGCGGCTGAGCCTCGTAAAAGAGCTCGGCGAAGATGCGGCGCGCGATCTCGCCGAGAACGGCGACGCGCTCCCTGCGATCGCGCTCAGCGCGGTGACCCTGGCGGACATCTCCAATTACCTTGCCCACCGGAAACGCCTTGGGCTTTCGGCGGCGTCCATCAGGCTGGTGGTCGTGGCCATCAAGATCTTCTTTCGCTGGTTGCAAGCCCGGCAACGAATCCAGGCAGACATCGCCGAGACGCTGGCGCTGCCACGCACCGAGCGTTATCTACCTGAGACCATGAACGAGCTCCAGGTGGAGCATTTGCTGGAGGGCATCCCGGTGGACGCACCGAGGGGCCTGCGCGACAGGGCCATCCTGGAACTCCTTTACGCCAGCGGCCTCCGCGTCTCGGAGCTGGTCAACGCGCGCCTTGAAAACCTCGACATCGATACCCACATCATCCGGGTCACTGGCAAAGGCAATAAGATGCGGCTCGTGCCTGTAGGCGCAAAAGCCTGCGCAGCAATCGACAGCTATCTCCGAAAAGA
>JAYTYG010000214.1:0-2206 GCA_043742585.1 Spartobacteria bacterium | reverse complement strand
ACATCTCTCGTCCTGTTTCTGTTCGCCGGTTCCTGCGTTTCTGCGCTGCGTGCGTTCTTTTTTAAGTCGCGGTTGGCGACGGATATCCTCGCCGGCACTCGCACGCGATTTACCTCATCCACCCCCGCTGCGCCGGTGCCTGAAAGAGCGCGCATGGGGATTTAACGCAGAGCCTGGGCGCGGAGAATCGAGGCGTGTGGCTGCTTGCGCTGGTCATCGCCTGGGAATTGTCTTCGAGATTGCGCAAGATCTTCCACGCCTCATTCGGCGCTCACTGATTGTGCGTCCTGGCGGCTTACGCTCCAACTCGGCATCCGAGTGAGGATTCGGGACAAGCCTTTCATGGGTTGGCCCACGTGGATGCCTGTGCTCGACAGGATCTCGAACTCGCGCAGGGTTCGCTCATAGCCGCTCAGCCGCTTTTTTAGAATCCCGATGACCCGGTGGATCTCCGAGTTCATCTCCACATAGCGTAGAAAAATGATGTTGTCCGTTAGGTAACTAATGCCGATTTCCGTCGCCCGAAAGTCGCCGGTGATACGTTCCACTTCATTCACTAAAATGCCAGTGACACCCATGTTGCGGATATACTTGCACAGTGCGTGCAAATGACAAATGAGCTCCTGATTCGGTCCGCTCTGGCCCTGCCGATGCATCGACAGATGATAACCGGAGGCGCTGTCTATCATCACTACCCGCGCTCTGCGGTCTTCCACTTCGTGCCGTACCAGATGCGCGAATTCGTCGGGCGTGAATCGCAGCGGTTCGATTTGCACAACCGATAGCGTCTGCCTGTCAATCAGCGGTTGCAGGTCCATTCCCAGTCTCCGGCTTCGACTCAGGATCGTGTTCCGCGACTCTTCAAATGTATAGATGACTGCGCGCTCGCCGCTTTCTGCGGCGCGCTTGATGAATTGCAAACCGAAGCTGGTTTTACCCACGCCGGTCGGCCCGGTAATTATCGTGACCGTGCCGACTTCCACCCCCCCATGGAGGAGGGTATCCAGCTCGGGGATCCCAGACGCCATTTGTTGGGGCTCAAAGTGGCGCGCAAAGTTCGCCGGCACCAAGCGAGGATACACCTCCATCCCGTGGGCCGTCAGGAGCATCGAATGGGTGCCGGGCTCAAACTCTGAGCCGCGGAATTTGGCGACGCGCAGCGAGCGATTGGCGGCATTGGAACTGAGATTGATGACGCCGTCCGCCATGAACTGGAGATCGTCATCGGGCGCCAGCGTGCTGCCTTCAGAGCTGAGGAGCACCGTGGCGCCTTTGCTGGTGAGAAAGCGGAGGAAGGAAAGGACCTGTTTTCGGAACTGAAACGGGTCACTTGAAAGGTATCGGAATTCGCTCATGACCTCCAAAAACACCCGCCTCGGTTGGATCGCTTCGACTTGGGCGATGATTTTTTTGGTCGTCGGTTCACGCTCAACTTCCGAGGCTGAAAAAATGTCGTAGGTTTGGCCCTGAGCAAAAAAATCTGAGCCGGGGCTGAGATCCAGAAAGGTAATGCCCTGGAGATCCATGCACAGGGAACGGGCATTGTCGCGGATGTTTTCCTCGGGCTCTTCAAGCGAAATAAATACTGTCGATTCGTCGTTCGCTGCGCCGGCCGATAGGAACTGCATCCCGAGCGTTGTTTTGCCGGTTCCCGGCCCACCGCGAACCAAATATGCGCGCCTGGAAATGAGGCCTCCATGGAGGATTTGATCCAGGCCGGAGACGCCCGAGGATAATCGGTTCAGAGGTGTCATAATTTGAGGTGGCTGGGTAATAGTTGCGGATACAGTTAAGAGCCCAGATTTGGCGATCTGAGTCGGCCCAGAGACTAGCTGTGAATCAGGCTGGCTAAATGTGGTCTTGAATTATATCCGCAGATGAATGTGGGTTTTTATAGGTATAATCGTGTATCAGTGAGAAATTCAGAAAGAGGTTATTCCGGAGGGGCTGTTCGAGTTTGGCTGATATAGATGGTGCTTCTTAATTCTATACGGAGATGGCCGTGGCGCTGGTTGCATGGCATGATGTTAAACTGCCTTTCTGCGGGTCTGAAATTTAAGATTTTTCTGGCATCCATCCCCGGTAAGCAACTGGCCAACTGCATCTGCCGGGTGAAGTGAAAATTCCGCACGTTGGCGGGCGTGAATCATCCTATCGAACGCAAGCGCCGTCGCACTCCTTCGGAAATCAAGGAACTGCTTAACCG